>JARIBR010000176.1 GCA_029258695.1 Quadrisphaera sp. | reverse complement strand
CACCCGCAAACCGGATCACCACCCGATCGACCTCCTCCACCCCGACGGGCACGGCACGACCAACCTCGGACGATGGCGAACCACCCCGCGACGACGAACGGTCGCCTCCAGGCGACGAACGGTCGCCTCGAGGCGACGGACGGGAAGCCTCGGGCGACGGGTCGGCAGCGGCAGCACGAGGAACGGGGCTCGCGGTCACGACAGGCTCATAACGGTGGGGAAGCTCCTCAGCAGCGCGGTGACGAGAGACAGGATGATGACAGGATCGGTGCGTCGGACCAAGGCTGGTCGACGCGACGTGCACGCGGACGGGGTCGGAGCACGGGCCGACCGTGCACCCGAGCCCCGGCACGCGCGAGGCGTGGCGGGGCCCGGGTGCCGGACGTCGTCGCGGTCAGGCGGTGACGAGCCCGGCGTCGGCACGCTCCATCTCCTCGCGGGCCCGGCGCAGCACCTCCACCAGCTCGTCGCGCGGCGGTCCACCGGGAGCCATGCCCTTGCCCGGGTGCCACCCGCTGGCGAGCAGGTCCCGCAGCCGGGGCATGTGCTCGGAGAGCACCTCGGGGCCGTCGACCATGTTCATGTGTCGCTGGACCGCCACGGCGATCACCGGGTCGGCCGGGCCGGCCGCCATGAACATGAAGCGCGGCAGCGGAGCGCCCGGGGGCGGTCCACCTGGTCCGCCAGCGGGGGGTCCGCCAGCACCCTGCGGCGGACCACCCGCACCCTGCGGCGGACCACCCGCACCGGGCGGCGGACCGCCGGCTGGGGCCCCTGCGAGGCTGCCCTTCCACCGTCCTGCGCGGCTGCGGTCCATCTCCAGGGCCACGTCGAACCACGGCCACAGCTCGTCGCTCTGCCACGTGCGCACGTGGCTGCGCCACGCCGCCGGGTCTTGCGAGTCCTCCACGACGGCCTCGGCCATCCGCAGCGCCGAGAGGATCGAGAGGGTGGTGCCGCGGCCCAGGGTCGGGTTGGTGGTGCACAGCACGTCACCCAGCGCCTCGAGCCCCAGGGGGGCGTCGTCGGTGAGGGTCCGGAAGGTGTTGCGGAGCCCCCCCATGACGATGACGTCGCTGATGGGCTCCGCCAGCTCGGGGTCGATCCACTCCGCCATCATGGGGATCTGACGGGTGGCGGCCTCGAACGCGGGCACGTACCGCAGGTTGTTCATCGCGTCGTCCTCGGGCAGGTACGTGAACCCGAGGGTGAAGGTGCCGCCGTCGTGGGGGAAGACCAGCGCGCTGTAGGCGTTGCCCTCCGCGGCGCCGAGCGTCCCGCGGTTGACCGGGCCCGGGTAGGCCTTGCCGTCCTTGAGCTTGTACCGGCGGTTCGCGTACACGGTGTTCGTCGACTCGTCCAGCGTGGAGTCGATCCACGCCTTCGACAGCCTGCTGCGCCGCCCGCCGGCGTCGACGACGAGGTCCGCGTCGAGCACGGTCCCCGACCTCAGCTCCAGGCCCGTCACCCGGCCGTCCTCGCTGCGCACGGCGGTCGCGCTGTCGTGGACGGTGGTGATGCCGGCCTGGGCCCTCACGGCGCGGCGCATCGCCAGCTCGAGGGTGCTGCGCCGGCAGGTCGCCGCCTCCAGCCCGCCGGGGAGCTCGACGATGACGTCCCCGCCGGAGACCAGGTCCTCGACCACGTCGGGGATGCCGCGACGCATCTCCTCCAGGAGCCGGTTGTTGAAGATGTGGGGCTGGTGGAACTGCGGCACCCCGGGACGACGCCACGTCTCCACGTCGACCGCCTCGGCGGTGTCCTCGGTGGCCGCCGGCGACGAGTCGTCGCGGTCGACCATCGTCACCGCCCACCCGTGGCGCGCCAGGATCAGCGCCACGGTCGACCCGGTCGGTCCGTTCCCGACGATCGCTGCCCTCTGCTGGTGATCGGCCATGCGTGCTCCCTTGCCTGGGCGTCTCCCCGTCCAGCGGCCTCGTGCCGGCGACCGGTGCCGGCGGTGGGCCGTCGGCGCGGGGTGAGGGGTGGCCTGAGGACCACCCGTGAGAAGCACGCTAGGCAGGTGAGCAGCGCCGTGGAGGCCGAGAGCCGGGACCGACGGTGACCTTGGCAGAGCATTGCCACCCCGGGGGCAGGGACCTGACGTGGCCCACGTCACCGGTGCGGCGCCGACCGGCGCTCATCGCACCCCGACCGAGCCGTCCGCGGGGGCACCGTCGCAGGTCGGCGCTCGCCCCACCGGCGCGCCGGGCAGCGGCAGCCGCACGCTGAAGGACGTCAGGCCTGGTCGGGACGTGAGCCCGACGGTGCCGCCGTGGGCGGCGGTGACCGCCGCGACGATCGCCAGGCCCAACCCCGAGCTCCCGGTGCCGCGGCCTCGCGTGCGGGAGGTGTCGGCGCGCACGAACCGGTCGAAGACGGTGCCGGTGACCTCCTCGGGGACGCCCGGTCCGTCGTCGCTCACCAGCACCTCCGCCCGGTCGCCCGCCGTGCGCAGGCTCACGGTGACCTCCGTGCCCGCGGGCGTGTGGGTCCGCGCGTTGGCGAGCAGGTTCGCGAGCACCTGGTGGAGGCGGTGGACGTCCCCCGTCACCACCACCGGGTGCTCGGGCAGCTCCAGGCGCCACCGGTGGTCGGCGGCCGCGCCGCCTCCGTCGCGGGGGTCGTGGTCGGCGGCGCGCGCGTCCGACGTCGCGTCGAGGGCCAGACGCGTGAGGTCCACGTCCTCGCGCGCCAGCGGGCGCCCGGCGTCCAGACGGGCGAGGAGCAGCAGGTCGTCGACGAGCCCGCCCATCCGCAGCGACTCGGAGTGCACCCGAGCCAGAGCGTGCGCCACGTCGGGCGGCAGGTCCTCCGCTCGGCGCCCGGCGAGCTCGGAGTGCCCACGGATGGCGGCCAGCGGGGTCCGCAGCTCGTGGCTGGCGTCGGCCACGAAACGCCGCAAGCGCTCCTCGGTGGCCTGCCGCTCCGAGAACGCCCCGCCGACGCGGGCGAGCATGAGGTTGAACGCCGCACCGACCTGGCCCACCTCGGTGCGCTCGTCGGTCTGCTCCACACCGGCCGGCATCACGACGTCGCCGCTGGCCATGGAGGTCGCGGCCACGGCGCCGGCGGCCGCCGCCACGCGGCGCAGGGGACGCAGGGAGACGCGGACGAGCACCGTCCCGGCCAGGCCGCCCAGGGCGATCACCACGCTGAAGACGACCGCCTCGATGGCCACCAGCCGCCCGGTGGTGACCCGAACCCCGTCGGTGGGCAGGCCCACGACGAGCACCCCCCCGCGCGACGGCACGGCCCGGGCGCGATAGGTGCCGGCGTCCAGCGCGAGGGTCGAGGGCCGCCCCGACGTCGACAGCGCCGCCAGCGCCGTGCGGTCCGCAGCGTCCAGGGACGGTCGGGTGGGCACGACGGCCAGACCGTCGCCGCGGCGCAGGACCACGGCCTCGCTCACGTCGCCGCCGAGCAGCCGCGCCCCGAGGGCACCCGCGAGCCCCGCTCCCCCGCCGTCGTCGTCATCATCCGGGCCGTCACGTCCCGCCCACGCCGGGCCACCGTCCCCGTCCCCGTCCCCGTCCCCATTGCCGCCGCCGTCCCCGTCCAGCGCAGGAGCTCCGGACGCCTCACCGCCCGCTCCGGGCGGCGTGGCCACCCTCTCCATCCCCTGCGCGACATCCCCGATCACCTGGCCCTGCGCGAGCTGGGAGTCGAGACGCTCGAGGAGGAAGGCCCGCAGCGCCAGGGTGGTGGTCACCCCGGTCACCGTGCACGTGAGGACGAGCAGCGCCAGCAGGCCCGCCACCAGGCGCCAGCGCAGCGTCCGCCCGTCCCACCAGCGCGACGGCGCACCGCGAGCCCCCACGGTCATCCCTCGAGGGACTTCAGCACGTACCCCACGCCGCGGACCGTGTGGATCAGCGGGCCCCGGCCCGCGTCGATCTTCTTGCGCAGGTAGGAGATGTACAGCTCGACGACGTGTGCCTGGCCGCCGAAGTCGTAGCTCCACACCCGGTCGAGGATCTGCGCCTTGGACAGCACGCGCCGCGGGTTGCGGAGCAGGTAGCGCAGCAGCTCGAACTCCGTCGCCGTCAGCTCGACGAGGTCGCCGCCGCGCCGCACCTCGCGGGCGTCCTCGTCCATCGTGAGGTCGGCGAAGGCGAGCAGGTCCTCGCTGGCCTGGGCGCGAGCCATCCCGGCGCGGCGCAGCAGCCCGCGCAGCCGAGCGGTGACCTCCTCGAGGCTGAACGGCTTGGTGACGTAGTCGTCACCCCCAGCGGTGATGCCTGCCACCCGGTCCTCGACCGCGTCCCTCGCGGTGAGGAAGAGCACGCACGTGTGCGGGGCCTCGGCGCGGACGCGGCGCAGGACCTCGAAGCCGTCGATGTCGGGCAGCATGACGTCCAGGACCACCGCGTCGGGGCCGAGCTCCCGGGCCGCGCGCACGGCGGCGCGGCCGGTCCCGGCCACGCGCACGTCCCACCCCTCGTAGCGCAGCACGCTCCCCAGCAGCTCGGCCAGGCTCGGCTCGTCGTCGACGACCAGCACCCGGACGGCGCTGCCGTCGGGGCGGGTCAGGGCTGCCGTCCCGGTGGTGCGGGAGCTCGGCGCTGCTGCGGTCGTGGTCACCCGTCCGAGCATGCCCCGGCCAGGTCCCCGGTTCCTCTGCGAGAGCTCTGAGGGCGCTCTGGGACGGCGTCAGCGCGACGGCCCGTCAGGTTCCTGCCGAGGTGGGTGCCTCAGAGGCCGCTCAGAGGAGAGGGGGAGCCGGCGCAGAAGCGCCCGCCCCATCGTGGGGGCGTGACCACCACCGCCCACGCCCCGCCGAGGCCGTCCCCGCCCCGGCACGGCGTCCCCGGCCGACCGCGACGGGTCGGCGTCGGGCGACGCCGACGGCCCGGGGAGGACCAGCCGCGTCCGTCCGGGCGCGGCGTCGGCGCCCTCATCCTGGTGGGCGCCGGCACGGGGGCCGTGGCGGTGCTCGCCTGGTGGTGGGCCACGGCCGCACCGGTCAGCGACGTCGGCGGCTGGCTCAGCAGCGGCGGGCGCCTCACCGGTCTGATGGCCGGGTACGCCATGCCGCTGCTCCTGCTGTCCATGGCCCGCGTCCCGCTGGCCGAGCGGCACGTGGGCGCCGACCGCCTGACCCGCTGGCACGCCAGGCTGGGCTGCTGGACGCTCGGCCTCGTCGTGGCGCACGCGCTGCTCATCACGTGGGGCTACGCCGCGGCGACCCGCGCCGGGCTGCTCGACCAGGCCTCGACGCTGCTGCTGAGCTACCCGGACGTGCTCATGGCCACCGTCGCCGCCGCCCTGCTCGTCGGGGTCGGGGTGGCCTCGGCGCGGGCTGCCCGCTCCCGGCTGCGCTACGAGACCTGGTACTACCTGCACCTCTACACGTACCTGGCCATCGCGCTGTCCTTCGCGCACGTCTTCGCCACCGGTGAGCAGTTCGCCGCCCACCCGTTCGCACGCTGGGCGTGGTCCGCGCTCTACGTCGTCGCCGCCGCAGCCGTCCTGTGGTCCCGCCTCGTCGCACCGGTGCGCCAGAGCCTGGCGCAGCGCTTCCGCGTCGAACGCGTGGTCGTCGAGGGGGCCGGCGTGACCTCCGTGGTGCTGCGGGGGCGCGACGTCGCGGCGATGGACGTCCGCCCCGGCCAGTTCGTGAGGGTCAGGGCGCTGACGCGCGACGGCTGGTGGTCCTCGCACCCGTACTCCCTCTCCGCCGCCCCGGCGGGCGACCGGCTGCGGGTGACTGCCAAGGGGCTCGGCGACCACAGCGCCGGCCTCGCCGACGTGCGCCCCGGCACGCGGGTCCTCGTGCTCGGGCCCTACGGCGCGCTGACCGCGGAGCGACGCTCGCGCACCAAGGTGCTGCTGCTCGCCGGCGGCATCGGCGTCACCCCGCTGCGGGCCCTGTTCCAGACCCTCCCCGCGGCGCCGGGAGACCTCACGCTGGTCCACCGCGCCCGCACCGTCGAGGACATGGCGCTGCGCGACGAGCTGGTGGAGATCGCCCGGCGTCGACGCCAGCACCTGCACCTCCTGCCGGGGCCGTCGGGGGGCGCCGGGGACCCGCTGCCCGGGCGCCGGCTGCTCCACGTCGTGCCCGACGTCGCGGAGCACGACGTGTACGTGTGCGGTCCCCCCGGCTTCACCGCCGCCGCGCGGGCGGCGCTGCACCGGTGCGGGGTGCCCCGCTCGCGGGTGCACGCCGAGCAGTTCTCCCTCTGACCACCCTCACCCCAGGAGCCCCCCGTGCGCCGCGCCGTGCTCGCCCTCGTCACCACCGTCGTCGGGCTGGTGATGCTGCTCAGCTTCAGGACCACCCCGCTGCCGACCACCGCCGCCGGCGTGGGGACGGCCGCGGCCGCGTCCTCCGCCGCGGACCAGCCGGGGACCACCAGCGCCACCGGGGCCAGCGTCGAGACCGGGTACGGACCCGTGCAGGTGCAGGCAACCGTCAGCGACGGAACGCTCACGAGCGTCATCCCGGTGTCCCTGCCCGGTGAGGAGCCCCGCAGCGCCGAGCTCTCCGCCCGGGCCGCCCCACAGCTCGCCCAGGAGGCGGTCGACACCCAGTCCGCGGCCCTCGACATGGTCTCCGGTGCCACGTACACCTCCCGCGGGTACGCGCAGTCGCTGCAGTCGGCGCTGGACCAGGTGCCCGCGCTCACGACGACGGGCCAGGGCTGATGACCGCGCTCGCCGACGCGGCTGACGCGCTGGGCCGTCCCTCCCCCCCGCTCGCCAGCCGTCAGGTCGTCGAGGTCATGGGGACCGTCGTCTCGCTGGCCGTCACCCACCACCGTGTCCCGGCCGACCACGGCCCCGGGGTCGCCGCGGCGCTCGCCGGGGCCGTCGACGAGCTCCACCGCGCCGACGCGATCTTCTCGACGTACCGCCGCCAGTCCGAGATCAGCCGGCTGCGCCGCGGCGAGCTCACGCTGGCGGAGTGCTCGCCCTGCGTCGGTGAGGTCCTCACCGCCTGCCAGCGCGCGCAGGACATGACCGACGGCGCGTTCACCGCTCGGTGGGACGGGTCGATCGACCCGACGGGCCTGGTCAAGGGATGGGCTGCGCAGCGGGCGAGCGCCGCCCTGCGCCGCGCGGGGTTCTTCGACCACGCCGTCGGGGCCGGGGGTGACGTGGTCTGCGCCGGTCGCAGCGGTCCGGGACGGTGCTGGCAGATCGGGGTCGCCGACCCGCACCGCCCCAGAGCGCTCGTCGCCGTGGTCGAGGTCGGTGACGGCGCCGTCGCCACGTCCGGCACCGCCGAGCGCGGCGCTCACGTGGTGGACCCTCGCACCGGATCACCGGCGCGCGGGCTCGTCTCCGCGACCGTGGTCGGCCCGGACCTCACGCTGGCCGACGCCCTGGCGACCGCCGCGGTGGCCGGTGGGCGCGCCGACGCGCCCTGGATGCGAGCCCTGCGCGGCTACGAGCTGCTGACCGTCGACGAGGCGGGACGTCGGTGGGCCACCGGCAAGCTCACGCACCACCTCGCCGGCCCGTGACGCGCCGAGGCCCGTGCATCGCGAACCGTCGTCGCCCGGCGACGGACCCACCCTCCTGGAGGACCACCATGGACGCCCGTGACGACGACTTCCTCGCCACCCCCGAGGACCGCACCGCCCCCGAGGACGCGAGCACCTCGGACGCCAGGAGCAGCGCCGCCGCTCGCGGCGCCGCCCGGGGCCCCGGCCGCGCGCGCGGTGCGGCCTCCCGCCCTCGGGGCAGGCGTCAGCGATGGGGACGGCGCGCCGTCGCGGCCGCCGGCTCGCTCGTGCTCGTCGGGGGCGGTGCCTCCGCCCTGACGCTGTGGGCCAGCCCCGAGGCACCGTCCGCACCGGGCGCGGGCGGTGCCACCGCCGCCGCGGCGCAGGTGCTCCCCGCGCCGCCGACCGGTCCCGAGGAACCTGGCCTGCTCGAGCGCTGGCTGGGTGGTGGGGTCGGCGGTCGGGACGACCACGACGAGCACGACCACGACCACGACCACGACCACGACGAGGACGAGGACGAGCTGCGCGGCACCCTGACCGGGGCCGACGCCTCGTCCCTGACGGTCGCCACCGCCGCGGGCGAGGTAGCCGTCGCCCTCGACGCCACCACGGAGGTCATCCGTGACCACGGGCACGTCGGCGCCGCCGAGCTCGCGGCCGGCCAGGACGTCGTCGTGGTCCCCGGCGCGGACACCGCCACCACCACCGCCAGCACCAGCGCCACCGCCACCGCCTCTGCAGTCAAGGTCATCATTATCGGGTGACCACCGGTGAGCCCCGTGCCCCGGAGCACGGCTCACACCCAGCACCCACGGTGCTGAGAAGGTCCGCAGAGGTTGCTCGCCCAGGCTGAGGGCAGCGCCGGAGAGACCGTCGCCGGAGGAGGAACCATGAAGAAGTCCATCGTCACGCTCGCCGTCGCCGGGGCCGTCGCCGTGGGCGGTGCGGCCATGGCCGGTCCCGCGCTCGCCGAGAGCGCGTCGCCGTCGGCGTCGAGCCCGACCACGACCGCGAGCCCGACCACCACCGCGGGCCCGGACGCGACGGCCACCGCGGAGGACCCCGCCACGGCAGCCCCCACCACGGAGCTCTCGTCGCGCCAGGCGCGGATCAGCGCAGCGCTCGACGGTCTCGTCACCGACGGCACCCTCACGCAGGACCAGGCCAGCACGGTCGCGAGCACCCTGGCCGAGCAGCTGCCCCGCGGCGGGCACCACGGTGACCACGACGGTGACCACGACGGCGACGGACTGGGTCGCGCCGCGTTCGGGGAGATCACCGCCGCGACCGCCACGGCTCTCGGCATCAGCGAGGACGAGCTGCGCACCGAGCTGCTCAGCGGCACGTCCGTCGCCGCCCTCGCGCAGGAGCGGGGCGTCGACGTCGACACCGTCGTCACAGCCATCTCGGACGCCGTGACGGCACGGATCGAGCAGGGCGTGCAGGACGGGACGATCACCCAGACCCGGGCTGACGCGATGACGGCGAACCTCACCGAGCGGATCACCGAGGAGGTCAACGAGGTCGACGGGGCCGACGAGGACCACCACGGCCACGACGACGACCACGACGGTCCGTTCGGCGACGCCGGCACCACCGGGTCGACCACCACGCCGTCACCGGCAGCGCCGACGTCCTGACCCGACCGCCCCTCGTACCGGACGCCGAGCGGTCATCGCCCCCACCGCCCCCGTGCCTGAGGCACGGGGGCGGCCGTGCGCCGACGTCCTCGACGGGCCCGCAGTGATGACTCCCGGTGACCGGTCGGTCATCTGCCGTGAGGATGGTGCTCTGCGGCTGGGCTGGACGGGTCACCTGAGCCCGTCCGGCTGCCGCCACCACGTCGCTCTGCCTACCCTCGGTTCCCGTGAGCACCGCCGTCGAGGACACCCGCTCGAGGTCGTCGTCCGCTGCGCCTCACCGACACACGGCGAGCACGGGCACGGCGGGCACGGGCACGGGCGAGCCGGCAGACGCAGCGCTCACGGACGAGACCCCAGCCGGGTCCTCCGGGCAGCCGCCGGTCCTGAGCCCGTGGCTCGTGGTGACCGTCGCCGCCCTCGGCGCGCTGATGGTCGCCACCCGCCCGCTGCTCCAGCCCCCCGGCAGGCCGCAGCTCCCCCCGCTCTCCCTCCTGGCCCAGACCAGCGGGCTGCTCGCCGGCTACGGCGCGCTGGTGATGCTGCTGCTCGTCGCCCGCCACCCGGCGCTGGAGCGCGGCGTCGGCCCCCACGTCCTGATCCGCTGGCACGCACGCCTGGCACCGGTCTTCCTCCTCCTCGTGCTCGTGCACGCCGGAGCTGCCGTCGCCGCAGCGGCGTGGCTGGGGCGCCGGCGCGTCGGGGCCTCGGTCTCCGGCGCCGCCGCCGACGTGCTGACGATGCCGTGGGTCCCGGCGGCCACCGTGGCCACGCTCCTGCTCGTGGTCGTCGCGATCACCTCGATCCGCATCGCCCGCCGCGCGCTGAGCCGCGAGCGCTGGCACTCGATCCACCTGCTCACCTACGTCGCGATCGCCCTCGGCTTCGGCCACCAGCTGACCGGTCCGGACCTGCGCGGCCACGTCGCGCTGCAGGTCGCCTGGGCGCTCGCCTACGCCGGCGTCTTCGCGCTGCTGCTCCACCACCGGGTCCTCGTCCCGCTGCGCCAGAGCCTGCGCCACCGCTTCCAGGTCACCGGGGTGCGACGGGAGGGACCCGGGGTCGTCTCCCTCACCGTCGGCGGAGAGGACCTCTCGGCGCTGGGCGCGCGGTCGGGGCAGTTCTTCCGCTGGCGCTTCGTGACGCCCGACCACGTGGGGACCGCCTACCCGTTCTCCCTGTCCGCGCCGCCGCGCGACGACGAGCTCCGCCTGACCGTCAAGGCCGTCGGCGACGGGACGCGCGCCCTGCAGGACGTCGCGGTGGGCACCTGGGTGGTCGCCGAGGGCCCCTACGGCGTGCTCACCGCCGAGCGGCGCACCCGGCGCGACGTCCTGCTCGTCGCCGGCGGCGCCGGGATCACGCCGCTGCGTGCGCTCCTGGAGTCGCTGCCGGTGGAGGCCGGTGAGGACGTGCTGCTGGTCTACCGCGCCCGCAGCGCCGAGCACGTCGTCCTGCTCGACGAGCTGGAAGAGGTGGCCGCCCGTCGGGGCGCCCGCGTGGTCCTCGTCCTCGGTGAGGACCCGAACCTGCTCGCCGCGCCCGCCCTCCTGGAGCTGGTCCCCGATGTGGCCGAGCGCGACGTCTTCCTCTGCGGCCCGCCGGCCATGGCGGCGTCGGTGCGCGCTGCGCTGCGCGAGGTCGGCCTGGCGAGGCGCCACCTGCACGAGGAGCGCTTCTCCTTCTGAGGGCGTGGGTCCCGAGGGCGTGAGGCGCAGCTCCCGGCGGCGCCCGGCCTCCTCCCGGCGGCGCCCGGCCTCCTCCCGGCGGTGCCCGGCCTCCTCCCGGCGGTGCTCGATCTAGCGTGGCCGCCATGGCGACCACCTGTGACGACCAGCGCTCCGGCGACGACGCGACGCGCACCGCGCAGGTCGTCTCCGCCGCGGCGCCCTCCCTCGAGCACTGGCTGGAGGTCCAACGCCTCCGCTCCCGGGTCCCCGCGGTCCAGGCGGCGATCCGCGTGGGCGGGACGCTGGTGCTCTCCAGCGCCCTGGGGACGGCGGACGTGGCAGCGGGCGAGGCTCTCACCGCCCGCCACCGCTTCCGGGTGGCCTCGCACTCCAAGACGTTCACCGCCACCCTGGTCCTGCAGCTCGTGGAGTCAGGGGCGCTACGCCTGGACGACCCGCTCGAGCGCTGGGTGCCCCGCATCACGCAGGACGCCCCGGAGCTGGCGAGCGTGACGGTGCGCGCGCTGCTCGGTCACCAGGGCGGGGTGGTGCGTGACGGGCGCGACGCCGACCACTGGCAGCTCGCGCGCCCCTTCCCCGCCGACGTCGACGCCCTGCTGCACCTCGCCCGCGACGGCGCCGTCCTCGACCCCGACGAGCGCTTCAAGTACTCCAACGTCGCCTACGGCCTGCTGGGCCAGGTGGTCGAGGCCGCCGGAGGGGCGCCGTGGGCCACCCAGCTCGCCGATCGCGTCCTGCGTCCCCTGGGGCTGACCGGCACCCTGCCCGACGTCGGCGGCGCCTCGACCGACGGTGAGGGCCGCAGCGACCGGGACGACCGCACGGACCTCCACGCGACCGGCTACACGGCCCTGCTCGACGACGAGGTCGAGCGGTGGCCGTTCCCCGAGACACCCACCGGCGTCCTCGCCCCCGCCACCGGCGTCTCCTCGACGGCCGAGGACCTCACGGCGTGGATGAGCGCACACGCCCGCGGCGTCGGCTCGGTGCTGGGAGCGCACCTGACGCGCCTCGCCCAGCGCGAGGAGTCGACGATCCGCGCCCACGACGAGGCGGTGCGCCGCTGGGGCCTCGGTTTCGAGGTCGGCGAGGTGGGCTCCCGCACGCTGGTCGGGCACAGCGGCGGGTTCCCCGGATTCACCACGCGGAGCTGGCTCGACCCCGACGACGCGATCTCCGTCAGCGTGCTGACGAGCTGCAGCGCCGGCCCGGCCGACGCGCTGGCCACCGGGCTGCTGCGCCTGGTCGACCTGGTGCTCGCCGGTCGCGACGCGGCGCCCGGGGACCGCGGCGTCACCGCCCGTGCCGACCGCGCGGACGGCGCGGACGGCGCGGACGGCGCGGACGGGGCGGGCCTGGAGCGGTGGACCGGCCGCTTCGCCAACCTCTGGGGGCGTACCGACGTGGCGCTGCTCGGCGGTCGGCTGGTGCTTCTCTCCCCCGACGCGGCTGACCCGGCCCGCGGCCACCTCGAGCTCACCGTCGAGGGAGGGGACGCGCTGCGCTGCGAGGCGGTCGACGGGACAGGGCCGGTCGGCGAGCGCGTGGAGTACGCGTGGGCACCCGACGGGACCCCGGCGTCGATCCGCGTCGGGGGCCAGATCGCATGGCCGCTCGACGTCTTCCGCGCCCACCGGGCGGAGCTGCTGGCAGGGGGTGGTCCGCGCCGAGAGAGCCGGTCACGAGCTCCTCGGTGAGGAGTGCGTGACCGGCTCTCTCGGCGCGGGCGCGGGCGCCCGTCGCGGCGCTGGCGCGCTGCGGGCTACTGCTCCGCCGGCGGCGCCGCGGCGCGCTCCCGCTCGCCCTGCTCCCGCTCCTGCTCGGTGCGCCGGTGGCCCTCCGCGTCGTGGGCGGGCACCGGGTGGGTGTTCTCCTCCTGCTCGCGCGCGCGCACGACCAGCTCGAAGTCACCGTCGAGCGTGCTGCTGCCGTACGTGTACGCCTCCTGGACCAGGCCCTCCGCGTGCTTCTCGCGCTGGATCATCGGGTCGCTGCGCACGTCCTTGTAGAGGGAGAAGCACAGCGCGACCATCACGAGGATGAAGGGGGCCGCGCAGACGATCGTCAGGGCCTGCAGCCCGTCGAGCGCGTCGCTCCCACCGCCCCCGATGGCCAGCATCATCGCGGCGATCGACCCGGTGAGGACGCCCCAGAACGCGGTGGTGAGGCGGCGGGGCTCGACGGTCCCGCGCTCGCTGAGCGTGCCCATGACGATGGAGGCGGAGTCGGCGCCGGTGACGAAGAAGATGCCCACCAGCACCATGATCAGCACGCTCGTGATCCCGGTGAGCGGCAGGTCCTGCAGGGTCTGGAACAGCGCGGCCGTGTTGTCCACGCCCTCCTCGCCGACGATGCCGGCCGTGCGCTGGGCGTTGATGGCGGTCCCGCCGAAGATGGCGAACCAGAGCAGGGAGATGGCGGAGGGCACGAGCAGCACGCCGGTGACGAACTGGCGGATGGTGCGTCCCCGGGAGATGCGGGCGATGAACATGCCCACGAACGGGGTCCACGAGACCCACCAGGCCCAGTAGAAGATCGTCCAGCCGGAGAGCCAGGTGGCGGTCTCATCGCCGCCGCTGGCGGCGGTGCGCGAGGCCATGTCGACCATGTCGGCCGCGTAGCTCCCCAGCGTGGTGGGCACGAGGTTGAGGATGAGCAGCGTGGGGCCGGCCACGAAGACGAAGACCGCGAGGATCAGCGCGAGGACCATGTTGGTGTTCGACAGCCACAGGATGCCCCGGGCGACGCCGGAGACGGCCGAGACGACGAAGGCGACGGTGAGCACCGCGATGACGCCGATCAGCAGCGTCGTGCCGGCGGAGTCGACCCAGCCGTTGAACACCAGGCCGGTGCCGATCTGCAGCGCCCCGACACCCAGGGACGCCGCGGTGCCGAAGAGCGTGGCGAACAGGGCGAGGACGTCGATGATCTTGCCGCCCACGCCGTTGGCCCGCCGGGCGCCGA
The DNA here is from genome assembly GCA_029258695.1 of Quadrisphaera sp. Next base: position 17,697 of record JARIBR010000176.1, on the reverse strand, counting down.
GGATCGGCTCGAAGGCGGAGGAGATCAGCTGCCTGCGGCCCTTGCGGTAGGTGCCGTACCCGATGGCGATGCCGACGACGGCGTAGATCGCCCACGGGTGGAGCCCCCAGTGGAACATCGTCGTGGCCATCGCGACGTTGATGGCCTCGTCGGTGCCCGCCTCGACGGTGCCCGGCGGCGGGGTCAAGAAGTGGGACAGCGGCTCGGCGGCGCCGTAGAACATCAGCCCGATGCCCATGCCGGAGGCGAACATCATGGCGATCCACGAGGGCGTGCTGAACTCCGGCTTCTCGCCGTCCTGGCCGAGCGGCAGCTTCCCGTACTTCGAGGCGGCCAGCGCGAGGACGAAGATGACGATGGCCGAGGCGACGAAGACGTAGAGCCACCCGGCGTCCCGGATGATCCACCCTTCGGCGCTGCTGGCGACGGACCCGAGGCCCGCGGTGTCGACGAAGCCCCACACCACCAGGGCCACCGCCGCGACGGCGGCGACGGCGAAGATGGCCCAGTCCATCCGGGGGCGCCCGGAGGTCTCGGGCGTCTTGACGGTGTTCCACTCCGGTGGCGGGTCGTCGTGGTCCATGCGCTGCAGACCCCCGGCGGCGCCCTCGCCGGGATCGTCCCGTTGTCCGCGATCGTCGTCGGACGCTCCCCTGCGGGAGCCCTGGTCATGCGTGATGGCCATGATCGACTTCTCTCCGTCGGTGCCGTGGTGCGCGTGCGGTCCGTTTCTCCCGGCCGGTGGTCAGGGTGTGACGGGGATCCAGCGTAGAGCCTCGAACCACCCTCCGGTTTCCGGCATGCGGACTTGAATTGTTCGTCTTGCTGAGTTGTTGCGCAGGGTGCGACACTCTGCGGTGGGTGCAACAGATCGAGGGGCAGGGCCGCCGCTCGGGCACCGAGGAGGTCTCATGGCAGCGTCGCCGAAGGTCGTCGTGGTGGGGGCCGGCATCGTCGGTTGCGCCCTGGCTGACGAGCTCACCGCTCTCGGGTGGGGCGACGTCACGCTCCTCGACCAGGGCGGGCTGCCCCTGACGGGCGGCTCGACGTCCCACGCACCCGGTCTGGTCTTCGCCACGAGCCCGTCGCGGATGCTCTCCCGTCTCGCGAGCGCCACCGTCACCGCGCTGCGGTCCCTCGAGCACCCCGACGGTCCGTGCTTCCTGCCCGTCGGCGGGCTCGAGGTCGCCACGACGCCCCAGCGCGCCGACGAGCTGCACCGGCGCCACGGGTTCGGACGCTCCTTCGGGGTGCGCTCGGAGGTGGTCGGCCCCGAGCGCTGCGCCGACCTGTACCCGCTGCTCGACCCCGAGCAGGTCCTCGCCGGGCTGCACTCCCCCGACGACGGGCTGGCGAAGGCGGTGCGGGCCTGCGAGGTGCTCGTCGCCCGCGCCACCCGCCGCGGCGCCACCGTGCGCGGCGGCGTCCGCGTCACCGCCGTGACCCGTCGCGGCGACGCCGTCACCGGCGTGGAGACCGACGCCGGACCGATCCGCGCCGACGTGGTGGTGCTGTGCGCCGGCTTCTGGGGGGCCGCCCTCGGGGAGGCGGCCGGGGTGGACGTTCCGCTGCTGCCGCTGGCCCACCAGTACGTGCGCACCTCCGGCATCCCGGGCCTGCCGTCGGCGTCCGCGGGCCACGAGGCCGTGCTCCCGGCGCTGCGCCACCAGGACGCCGACCTGTACTACCGCGAGCACGGCGACGTCCTGGGCATCGGCTCCTACGACCACGCCCCGATGCCCGTGGACCTCGCGGACCTCGCTCCCGGCGACATGCCGTCGTCCCTGCCCTTCACCCCGGCCGACTTCGCCGGCGCCTGGAAGGCCAGCGCGGTCCTGCTGCCCGCCCTGGGCGGCGCCGAGGTGGCCAGCGGGTTCAACGGCGTCTTCTCCTTCACCCCCGACGGCGGACCGCTCCTCGGGCCGGCACCGGGCGTGGACGGGCTGTGGGTCGCCCAGGCGCTGTGGGTGACCCACTCGGTCGGCGCCGCCGCAGCCGTGGCGCGGTGGATGGTCGAGGGTGACCCCGGGATGGACCTCCACGAGGGCGACCTGCGGCGCTTCGAGGCCCCCGAGCGGGAGCTGGCCGCCGTCGCGGCGAAGAGCTCCCGCCGCTTCGTGGAGGTCTACGACGTCGTCCACCCCGCCGCGCCGCCCAGCGCCGGTCGGGGGCTGCGGCTCTCGCCCGTCCACGAGCGCCAGGTCGCGCTCGGCGCGGTCTTCGACGTCGGCTCCGGGTGGGAGCGCGCGCAGTGGTACGAGGCCAACGCGCCGCTGCTCGAGCGCCTGCCCGAGCCCTGGCGGCCCCCCGCGCGCGGGCCGTGGGCCGGGCGCCACTGGTCACCGGTGATCGCGGCGGAGGCCCACGCCACCCGCACGGCGGTCGGCCTCTACGACCGCACCGCGCTGCGGCGCCTGGAGGTGCGCGGCCCCGGAGCGCTCGCCCTCCTGGAGCGCCTCGCCAGCCGGAAGGTCGACCGGCCGGTCGGCACGGTGGTCTACGCCCTGCTGCTCGACGAGAGCGGGGGCGTGCGCAGCGACGTGACGATCGCCCGGCTCGACGAGAGCGTCTTCGCCATCGGCACCAACGGCGCCCTCGACGAGGCGTACCTGCGGACCGCGGCCGCAGAGGGCGGCGACGGCGACGTCACGATCACCGACGTCGCGGCCGACCAGGCCTGCCTGGGGCTGTGGGGCCCGCGCGCCCGCGACGTCCTGGCCCCGCTCACCGCGCAGGACGTCACCGGCCCGGGCGGCTACTACCGGACCCAGCGCCTGCACGTGGCCGGCCTCGACGTCGAGGCGGCGCAGGTCTCCTACGTCGGGGAGCTGGGCTGGGAGCTCAGCGTCGACGCCGGCGACGCGAGCGCCCTGTGGGACGCGCTCATGGGCTCCGGCGCGCCGCACGGGATCGTGGCGGCCGGAGCGGGCGCGATGCAGTCGCTGCGCCTGGAGAAGGGGTACCGGGCCTGGGGCGCCGACGTCACCCGCGAGGACGACCCGTACCAGGCGGGGCTCGGGTGGGCGGTCAACCTGAAGAAACCGTCGTTCGTGGGGCGCGACGCCGCGCTCGCCGCCTCTCAGCGACCACCCGAGCGCCGGTTGACCCCCCTGGTGCTCGACGACCCCGCGCACGTGGTGCTGGGCTCCGAGCCTGTGATCGGGGCCGGCGGCGAGGTCCTCGGGCGGGTCACCAGCGCCGGGTACGGCCACACGACCGGCCGGTGCGTGGCCTACGCGTGGTTGCCGGCCCACCTCGCGCCGGGGGACGGCGTGGAGGTGGCGTGGTTCGCGGACCTGCTGCCCGCGACCGTCGCCGCCGAGCCGCTGGTCGACCCCGAGGGCCTGGCGGTGCGGGCATGAGCCGCGGGGCGGGCACGGCCGATGAGCGCACGGTGACCAGCACGGGCCGCGCCAGCACGACCCGGGCGCCGGGGCACGACGTCATCGTCCTCGGCCTCGGCGGCATGGGCAGCGCCGCCGCCTACCACCTGGCGCGGCGCGGGGTGCGGGTGCTCGGCCTGGACCAGCACCCGCCGGCCCACGCCCTGGGGTCCAGCCACGGCGCCTCCCGCGTCTACCGGCAGTGCTACTTCGAGGACCCCGCGTACGTGCCCCTGCTGCTGCGCGCCCACCAGCTGTGGGAGGACCTCAACGCGCGCACCGCGGAGCACGAGGGTCCCGTCTACGTCGAGACCGGCGGCGTGTGGGCCGGGCGTGAGGACGGCACGACCTTCGGCGGCAGCCTCCTCGCGGCCCAGCAGTGGGACCTCCCCCACGAGGTGCTCGACCCCGCCGGCGTCGCGCGCCGCTTCCCGACGATGCGCCTGGCCGAGGACGAGATGGCCCTGGTCGAGGAGCGCGCCGGCTACGCCCGCCCCGAGCGGACCGTCAGCGCGCACCTGCGCCTGGCCGCCGCCGCGGGCGCCGACCTTCGCCACGGCGAGGAGGTGCTCGACTTCTCCAGCGGTCCGGGCGGGGTGAGCGTGCGCACCAGCCGCGGCGTCCACACCGCCGGGAAGCTCGTCGTGGCGCCCGGGGCGTGGGCCCCGCAGGTGCTCGCCGACCTGGGCCTCGACCTCGTCGTCGAGCGCCAGGTCATGCACTGGCTGCGCGCCGAGGGCGGCGAGCGCCCCTTCACCGGCCATCCCGTCTACGTCTGCGGCGACGGCCCCGAGCAGGTGTACGGCTTCCCCGCCATCGACGGTGCGGGAGGCGGCGTGAAGATCAGCTTCTTCCGCGCCGGGCAGCCCACCACCGCGCAGGGCGTGGACCGCGAGGTCCACGACCACGAGCGGGAGCGGATCGTCTCCCGCGCCTCGCGCACCTTCCCGGCGCTGACCGGGCACCTCGACGCCGCGACGTGCCTGTACACCACCACGCCCGACGAGCACTTCGTCATCGCGCCGCACCCCGGCCACGACCACGTCGTGGTCGCGTGCGGGTTCTCCGGGCACGGCTTCAAGTTCGTGCCCGTGGTCGGGGAGATCCTCGCCGACCTCGCCGTCGACGGGGTCACCGCGCACCCGATCGAGCTCTTCGACCCGCGCCGTCCCGCGCTGGTCACCCCGGCCACCACCCCCGCACCCTTCTCGGAGCACTCCTCATGACCACGCTCGACACCGCTGCACCCACCACGGCCTCGCCCCTCAGCACCTCGCCCTCACAGGCCCCGCCCTCAGAGGTGGCCGTGCCGCGGCCCGCCGCGAGCGTCGACCTGCTCGACGCCCCGCCCGGCGCCCCGACCCTCATGCCCACCCTTCCCGGGAGCGCCTACACCGACCCGGCGTTCTTCGCCCGCGAGGTCGAGCACGTCGTCGAGGGAGGCTGGATGTGCGCGGTGCGCACCGACGAGGTCGCGGAGGTCGGGCAGTACCGCACCGTGGCGATCGGCCGCGAGTCGGTGATCATCGTGCGCTCCGCGAGCGGTGTGCGGGCCTTCCTCAACGTCTGCGGCCACCGCGGCGCCCGCGTGTGCACGGCAGCGTCGGGCCAGGTCAAGCGCACCCTGCGGTGCGGGTACCACGCCTGGTCCTTCGACCTCGAGGGTCGCCTGGCCGCTGCGCCGAACCTCGTCAAGATGCCCGACGTCGACCGCGTCGCCCAGGGTCTGCAGGCGGTGGCGGTGCGCGAGTGGCTCGGCTATGCGTGGGTCTGCGTCGGCGAGGAGCCGCCGTCCTTCGAGGAGACCGTCATCCGCGGGGTGCTCGAACGGGTCGGCGGCCCCGCCGCGCTCGAGGGCTACGACGTCGGCGCGCTGGTCCTCGGGCGGCGCATCACCTATGACGTCGCGGCGAACTGGAAGCTCGTCGTGGAGAACTTCATGGAGTGCTACCACTGCGCGACGATCCACCCCGAGCTCACCGACGTGCTCCCGGAGTTCTCCCGAGGCGTCGCGGCCCAGAGCGGGGAGGCCCACGGCGCGGCGTTCGGGGCGAGGATCGAGGGCTTCACCGTCGACGGGTCGCCGGGGTTCGCGTCGCTGCCCGGCGTCGGGGACGACCAGGACCGCCGCTACTACGCGGCGACCATCCGCCCCACGGTCTTCCTCAACCTCGTCCCCGACCACGTGATCCTGCACCGGATGTTCCCGGTGGCGCCCGACCGCACGCTCGTGGAGTGCGACTGGTTGTACGCGCCCGACGTCATCGCCTCGGGGGCGTCGATCGAGAAGTCCGTCGAGCTGTTCCACCGCGTCAACCTCCAGGACTTCGAGGCCTGCGAGATGACCCAGCCGGCCATGGCGTCCCGGGCCTACGCGCGCGGCGGGGTGCTCGTGCCCGTCGAGCACCACGTGGCGGACTTCCACGCCTGGGTGCTCGCGCAGGTCGGTGGCCTCGAGCCCGCCTAGGGCTGGTCGACCGCGTCGGTGTGGCTGTCGGCGTCGGTGTCCATGTCGGTGTGGCTGTCGGCGTCGGCGTCCATGTCGGCGTCGGCGTCGGCGTTGCTGTTGGCGTTGGCGTTGGCCGGCGTCCACCCGAGGTTCTCGGAGATCTCGCGCGCCGCGGCCACGAGCCGCGGGACCGCGAGGTGTTGGTGCTCTTCGTCGAAGCGGTAACCCGGTCCCGACGCGCTGACCGCGGCCACGACGGCCCCGCCGGCATCGCGCACCGGGGCCGCGACGGCTCGCAGGCCGATCTCGAGCTCGCCGTCGCTGAGCGCGAAGCCGTCGGTCGCGATCGACTCCAGCTGGTCCAGGAGCTCGCGTCGGTCGGTGATCGTCAGCTCGGTGAAGCGCTGCAGCCGGCTCCTCGGCGAGGGCAGGGGAACGGCGCCGAAGGCGAGGAGCACCTTGCCGCTGGAGCTGGCGTGCGCCGGCGTCCGCGTCCCGGTCCAGTTCCCGAAGGTCACGGCCGACGCACCGCGGACCTGGTCGACGGTGACCACCTCGCCGTCGGAGGCGATAGCCACGTTCACCGTCTCCCCGACCTGCTCGGCGAGGGCCTCGCACACCGGGCGGGCCACCTGCGTGAGGTCCATCTGGGCGCTGACCGCCCGCGCGAGGGAGAGGACCCCGCGCCCCAGGCGGTAGCGGCCGCGCTCGTCCGGCTGCTCGACCATGCGCCGCGCCTCCAGCGCGGACAGCAGCCGCCAGCCCGTGGACTTGTGCACCCCGAGCGCCTCGGAGAGCTCGGTGACGCCGCTCTCCCCGCGCTCGGCGAGCAGCTCGAGGGCGTACAGCGCGCGGTCGACGGACTGCATCGGGGTGGCGCGTTCGGCGGGAGGCACGGTGATCAGTGTCCCCCCGCGGCCGTGACGGCTCCCGGCAGCACCTGCAGCGCACGCTGCACGTCCGCCTCACCGGTGCTGTGCCCGAGGCTGAGGCGCAGCGCGGTCCGCGCCTCGTCGGGGCCCAGCCCCATGGCCAGCAGGACGTGGGAGGCGTCCTCGCTCTCCGCGGAGCACGCCGACCCCGACGAGCACTGCACGCCGGCGGCGTCCAGCTCCTCGAGCACCACGTGGCCGGCGACGCCGGGCAGCACCACCGAGACGTGGCCGGGGAGGCGGCGGGTCGGGTGCCCGGTGGCCCGCGCGCCGGGCACCGCGGCGAGCAGCCCGGACCGCAGGCTGTCGCGCAGCGTCGTCAGCCGCGGGCCCCGGGTGGGGCGCTCGGCGTCAGCCAGGGCGAGCGCGGTGGCGGTGGCGACGGCGGAGGCGACGTCGACCGTGCCCGAGCGGCGCCCGCGCTCCTGCCCGCCGCCGTGCGTGGTGGGCTCCAGGGGCACCGCCCCGCGCACCGCGAGCAGGCCCGCGCCGCGCATCCCCCCCAGCTTGTGGCCCGAGACGGCGATCGAGGAGACGCCCTCCCACCCGTCCACGGCGAAGCCGACGGGCAGGTGCCCCGCGCTCTGGACGGCGTCGACGTGCAGCTGAGCACCGGAGGCCCGGCACAGCGCGGCGACCTCGGGGACCGGCTGGAGCGTGCCGACCTCGTTGTTGGCGTGCATCACCGCGCACAGGGCCGTGGTGCCTCGGGCGAGCAGGTCCGCGAGGTGGTCGAGGTCCACGGTGCCCTGGGCGTCCACGCGGAGCACGTCGACGGTGAAGCCCTCGTCGGCCAGGGCGGCAGCGGCCTCCAGGACGGCGCTGTGCTCGATCGCCGAGACCACGACGCGCCGACGCCCCGTGGTGGCCAGGGCCGCGCGGGCGATCCCGAGGACGGCCAGGTTGTCCGCCTCGGTCCCGCCGCCGGTGAACACGACCTCCCCCGGGCGGGCCCCGAGGACGCCGGCTGCCTGCTCCCGGGCTGCCTCGAGACCGGCGCGCGCGGTGCGACCGGCCTCGTGGACCGACGAGGGGTTGCCGAAGGCACCGGTGAGGTAGGGCCACGCCGCCTCGAGCACCTCGCGGCGCGGCGGGGACGTGGCGGCGTGGTCGAGGTAGACGCTCACGGAGCCTGCCCGCCCACGTCCACGTCGAGACCCAGGTCCAGCGCCGCCGCGGCCTGGGTCAGCGCCCCGACGGAGACGAGGTCGACGCCGGCCTCGGCGACGGCGGCCACCGTCTCCAGGGTCACCCCGCCGCTCGCCTCGACCAGCGCCCGCCCGGCGACGAGCGCCGCCCCGGTCTGCAGGTCCTCGAGGCTGAAGTTGTCGAGGAGCACGGTGTCCACCCCCGCCGCGAGCACGGCGGGCAGCTGGTCGAGACGGTCCACCTCCACCTCCACCGTGGTGGTGTGCGGCACGGCGGCGCGGGCGGCGACCAGCGCCGCCGTGACGTCGCGCCCGGCGGCCGCCACGACGGCGAGGTGGTTGTCCTTGACCAGCACCGCGTCCGAGAGCGAGCGGCGGTGGTTGTGCCCGCCGCCGCAGCGCACCGCGTACCGCTCGAGGCCCCGCAGGCCGGGCGTCGTCTTCCGGGTGTCGGTGACGCGGGCGGGGGTGTGCGCGACCGCGTCGACGAACGCGGCGGTGAGCGTGGCCACGCCGCACAGGTGCTGCAGGAGGTTCAGCGCCACGCGCTCGGCGCGCAGGATCGCCGGCGCGCTGCCCGTGATCGTGGCCAGGACGTCCCCGGCCTCGAACCGGTCGCCGTCGCGGTGGGCGCCCGGCGTGGTGCTCACCGCTCCCCCGGTCAGCACCGCACCCTGGTCCATCGCCTCGGCGACGGCGCCGAGACCGGCGAGGACGCCGGGCTCCCGGGCGCGCAGCACCGCGGTGGCCGTGGCGGTGGGCGGGACCAGCGCCTCGGTGGTGAGGTCTCCCCACGGCGAGTCCTCGGCGAGCGCCAGGGCGACCGCGGCCGCGATCTCGGCGGTGGGGACCGCCAGGGCCACGCTCACGCAGCGGCCCGGCGCACCAGGGTGCGCACCGCCCGGGCGCCGGTGCGCGGGTGGTCGGTGCGGTGGTGGGCGCCGCGGCTCTCCGCGCGGTGGCGGGCCCCGGCGACGACCAGTCGGGCGGCCGCGGTGAGGTGGGCGTCCTCGAGCGCTGCGAGGCGGTCCCCGGGCTGGCCGGCGCCCTCGAGGTGGGCGGCGTCCAGGGCCTTCGCGGCGACCGCCAGCCCGGCCTCGTCGCGCAGCAGCCCGGCGTGGTCCCACATCAGCGACTGCAGCTCGGCTCGCGGGAGCGCGCCGGCGCCGGCGCCCACCTCCACCACGGCGCCGGGCGGCATCGACGCCGGCGCGGGGGCGTCGCCCCTGGCGCTGCCGACGGTCCCCGCGACGTCCGCGGCGGCCAGCGACGCCGTCACGGCGGCCTCGAGCAGGCTGTTGGACGCCAGGCGGTTGGCCCCGTGCAGCCCGGTGGAGGCGACCTCGCCGACCGCCCACAGCCCCGGCAGCGTCGTGCGTCCGCGGGCGTCGACGGCCACGCCCCCCATCCAGTAGTGCGCGGCCGGGGTGACGGGCACCGGCTCGCGGGTCCAGTCGAGCCCGGCGCGGCGGCACAGCGCGTCGATCCCCGGGAAGCGTGCCTCGAGGCGCCCGCCCATCGCGGCGGCCACGCCGCGCGCGTCCAGGCCGACGGGCCGACCGTCCTGGGTGGCCATGGCGGCGACGGTGGCGCGGGCGACGACGTCGCGCGGCGCCAGCTCGGCCCCGGGCACGGCCAGCGGCCCGTCGACGAGGTAGCGCACGCCGCGCTCGTCGCGCAGCACCGCGCCCTCCCCGCGGACCGCCTCGGAGACGAGGAAGCCCGCCACCGCCGTCGTCGGGTGGAACTGCACCATCTCGGGATCAGCGACCACCGCGCCGGCCGCGAAGGCCGCGACGAGGCCGTCGCCGGTCGCCACGGCGGGGTTGGTGGTGTGCGCGTACAGCTGCCCGGCGCCTCCGGTGGCGAGCACCACGGCGTCGGCGGTCAGCACCGCCTCACCCGTCTCGGTGAGCAGCCTCGCCCCGGTCACCACGCCGCCGGTGAGCAGCAGGGCGGACAGGGCCGCGTGCTCACGAAGCTCGAGGCGCCCGGCAGCAGCGCTCGCCCGTGCGCGGGCGGTCAGCGTCGCGGCGATGACCGCCCCGGTGGTGTCGCCCCCGGCGTGCAGCACGCGGTGGCGGCTGTGGGCGGCCTCGAGGCCGCGGGCCCACGCCCCGTGACCTGCCTCGTCGCTGCCGGTGACGCCCACGCGGTCGAAGGCCACGCCCCGGGCCACCAGCGCCTCCACCACGGCGGCGCCGCGCGCGCACACGGCAGCGACGACGTCGGCGTCGCACAGGCCCGCGCCGGCTGCGATCGTGTCGGCGACGTGCAGGGCCACCGTGTCGTGGCTGCGGTCGTCGTCGGCTCCGCGACCCCGCGGACCCGGGACCACGGCGGCGAGACCACCCTGCGCCCAGGCGGTGGCGCCCTCCCCCAGCGCGGTCTTCGTCACCAGCACCACCGACGCACCGGCGGTGAGGAGGTCCAGCGCGCACGTCAGGCCGGCGATGCCGCTGCCGACCACGAGCACCCGCCGCTGCCCGCCCCCCGGCCCCGTCGACGCGGTCACCGCGCCACCTCGAGCATCCGCTCCAGGGCGGTGCGCGCGGGGCCGGCGACGGCGGCGGGGACCTCTACGCGGTTGACGCCCCTGCCGTCCACGAGCGCCTCGAGCACCCAGGCGAGGTACCCGGGGTGGATGCGGTACATCGTCGAGCAGGGGCAGATCACCGGGTCGAGGCAGGTGATGGTCTTGTCCGGGTGGGCGTCGGCGAGGCGGCGGACCATGTTGATCTCGGTGCCGATGGCGAAGGACGTCCCGCTCGGCGCTTCCTGCACCACGCGCAGGATCCTCTCCGTCGAGCCGGAGTCGTCGGCGGCGTCGACCACGGGGGCGGGGCACTCGGGGTGCACGACGACGCGCACGCCCGGGTCGGCGGCGCGCGCGGCGTCGATCTGCGCGGTGGTGAAGCGCTGGTGCACCGAGCACCAGCCGCGCCAGAGCAGCACCCGGGCGTCGCGCACCGCAGCCGCGTCGTGGCCGCCGAGCGCGCGGCGCGGGTCCCACACCGGCATCGCCGAGCGCGGCACGCCCATCGCCGCAGCGGTGTTGCGCCCCAGGTGCTGGTCGGGGAAGAACAGCACCCGCTCGCCGCGCTCGAAGGCCCACTCGAGCACCGCGGTCGCGTTGGAGGACGTGCACACGATCCCGCCGTGCTCACCGCAGAAGGCCTTGAGCGCTGCGGAGGAGTTCATGTACGTCACCGGCACCACCGCGACGCGGCCACCTGGGCCCGGTGCGTCGGGGGCGTGGCCGAGGACGTCGCCCAGCTGCTCCCAGCAGGCGGTGACCGAGTCCAGGTCGGCCATGTCGGCCATGGAGCAGCCTGCGGCGAGGTTGGGCAGGACCACGGACTGGTCGGGGCGGCTGAGCAGGTCGGCGGTCTCGGCCATGAAGTGCACGCCGCAGAAGACGACGTGCTCGGCGGCGGTCTCGCGCGCGGCGCGGGCGAGCTGGAAGCTGTCGCCCACCACGTCGGCGTGGGCGATGACCTCGTCACGCTGGTAGTGGTGGCCGAGCACCACCAGCCGGTCCCCCAGCGCCTGCTTGGCCGCCGTGATGCGGGCGTCGAGCTCGGCGGGGTCGGCGGTGCGGTAGCGCTGCGGGATGGTCGTCTGCACCGGCGTGGTGGGCGGCGCGACGTCGTGGTCCGAGGAGCCGGGGCCGTACCGCGGGGGTGGGGGCGGGAGCGTGGGCAGCGCGTCCATGGCCCACGGGCCGTCGGCGAGGCGGTCGTCGCAGCTCGACCGCGAGGCGGTGGCGCTGGGGGCGGTGCGGTCGGTGTCGAGCTGCACGGCGATGGAGACCATGGTGAGTCCTTCGGGGTGGGGACCGGGTGGCGTCGGGGGTGGGGACCGGGTGGCGTCGGGCGCGCCGGGAGGCTGCGGGGACCGCTCAGGACTCCGGACCGGCCCGCTCGTAGGGGCTTCCCGCTCCGGGCAGTGCCCGCAGCCCGGCGGGGACGTCGACGTCGGGGTCCGCGGCGCGGTAGAGGCGCGGGGGGCGGTGACGCACGCCGACGAGGCGCTCGTCGGTGGCGACGACGGTTCCCGAGGCCTCCACCTGGCGCCGGAAGTTCGCGGGGTCGAGGCTGGCTCCCAGTACCTGCTCGTGGACGGTGCGCAGCTGGCGCAGGGTGAAGCGCTCCCCGATGAGGGCTTGCGCGATCGGCCCGTAGGCGACCTTGGTCCGCAGCCGCCACAGGGCGTAGCGCACGACCTCGTCGTGGTCGAACGCCAGGCCCGCCAGGCCGTCCGCGGGCGCCCAGACGATGTTCTCCTCGCCCTGCTGGGCGCGGGCGGCCGCCGCCTCCTGCTCACGGACGAGGGCGGTGTAGACCACCGAGACCACGCGCCCCGTGGGTGATCGCTCCGGGCGCCCGAAGGTGTACAGCTGCTCGAGGTGGCTGGGGCGCAGCCCGGTGGTCTCGGCGAGGGTGCGCTGTGCGGCCGCCGCGAGCGGCTCGTCCTCGCGCACCCAGCCTCCCGGCAGGGCCCAGCGGTCGCGGTAGGGCTCGCGCGTGCGGTGGACGAGCGGGAGCGCGAGGGCGCTCCCCGATCCCGTCGAGGGCCGACCACCTCGGCGAGACGGCCCGCCGGGCAGGCCCGGCTCACCGTCGGGCGACGCGTGCTCGGGTGCCGTGGTCTCGACGGGCCGCAGGGCCAGGATCACGGTCGAGACGGCGACGTCGATGCCCATGGCACCTCCTCCCGATCGACGACCCGCCTGTTCGGGTCGACGTGACCCTTACGTTGTGGTCACCGAGACCTTAACCCATCGGCGACGGTGGACGACCTCTGCTGCGGGCGGGCTGTCCTGATCGCAGAGGGATTGGGTAGGTTCACCCTGTGTGCCGGGTTGGTCCGGTCGGTCGAGGCACCTCCACGTCGCGGAGGTCCGAGCCGGCGCGGTGAGGACGCCCAGCCCGACGACCAGGAGGTGGGATGCTCGAGAACCTCGGCATCAGGACCAAGGTGCTCGGTGTCGTGGTCATCACCGCCGCCATCGGCACCGTCGCCGCAGTCAACCTCTCGACGCTCGGGAGCGACCGCGCGGTCGGGTCCGTCACCACGTCGATGCGCGACCTCGGTCCCGCCGCCACGGCGCTGCGGCTCGAGCGCGACCTCACCCTCGACGTCCTCGGAGCCTCCGGCGAGCCCGGGGACGAGGGGGCTGTCGCCGCCCTCACCCGTGCCCGCGGCGTCGCCAGCGAGGACCTCACCGCGGTGGGCGCCTCCCTCGCCGACGTCGACACCGGCGCCCTGCCGGCCACGGCGGCCCGCGCGGTGGCCGACGCCAGCGCCGCACCGCTGGAGATCACCGCGGTGCGCTCGCAGGTCGACGCCGACGAGCTCCCCGCGGTCAGGGTCCGCGCCGCGTACGACGACGCCATCGGCTCGCTGGAGCGCGTGCCGAGCGCGGTGGCGCTGAGCCAGGACGACCGGGACCTCTCGCTGGACCTCCTGGGCTGGGTCGCCGGGCGCGAGGTCATGGCGCTGACCGACGTCGAGGTCCGGCGCATCACCGACGCCCTCGCCGGAGGACCGCCCGACGCGGTGCAGACCGAGAGCCTCTACGCCCTCGCCGTCCGCCGCGACGTGCTGCGCGCGGCCTTCGTCGACGACATCGGTGGCACGGGGGTGAGCGTGCCCCCCACGGCGGGGTCCCTGGCCCAGGTGCGCGCGCTGCTCCTCAACGCCACGACCGTGGCGGGCATCGCCGACGCCGGAGCCGGTGACGCACCGGTCCGCGCGGTCACCGCCCAGCTGGACCCCGAGACCGTCCGCGCCGCGGGAGCGGAAGAGCAGCAGATCCTGACGGCCGCGACCGAGCAGCTGGCCGGCGCCGCCCAGGCGCGCTCCGCCGAGATCGTCGCGCAGGCCCAGCGCGACCTCGTCTCCCGCGTCTCGATCGTCGCCGCGCTCGTGGCCCTGGTGATGGGCCTCGCCCTCGTCGTGGCCGACGGCATCGTGCGGCGCCTGCGCCGGGTCACCGCCGCGGCCGACGCCATGCGTGAACAGCTCCCGGCCGCGGTCGCAGCCGCCGGGTCCGAGCGCGGCGCACCGGTCCCCGCGGTGGCGAGCGTGGGCGACGTCGCCGGCCGCCGCCACGGCCGCGACGAGGTGGGTGCCCTGGCCAGCGCCCTCGACGACGTCGGCGCCCTCGCCCTCGACCTCGCAGCGGGCCAGGCGCGCCTGCGCACCTCCGTCTCGGACGCCTTCGTCTCGGTCGCCCGGCGCAACCAGTCCCTGCTGGACCGTCAGCTCGGGGCGATCGACGTCCTCGAGCGCGACGAGACGGACGCCGCAGCCCTCGCCAAGCTGTTCGAGCTCGACCACACCACCGCGCGCATGCGCCGCAACGCCGAGTCGCTGCTCGTCATCGCCGGCGTCGAGGGAGGACGACGCGCCCGAGAGCCGATGCCCCTCATGGACGTGGTCCGCACCGCCGCGTCCGGGGTGGAGCACTACGACCGCGTCGACGTCTCCCTCGACGCCGAGCCCACGGTCCTCCCCCACGCCGCCCTGCCGCTGGCCCACCTGGTGGCCGAGCTCCTGGACAACGCGACGAGCTTCTCGGGTCCGACGTCACCCGTCCGCGTCTTCGCCAGGGCCCACGACGGCGGGGTGCGGCTGACCGTCGCCGACAGCGGCGTCGGGATGGACGACGACCAGCTCGCCCAGGCCAGGGAGCGGCTCGCCAGCACCTCGCACGCCGCCCTCGTCGACGCCTCCCGTCTTGGCCTGACGGTCGTGGCGCGCCTGGCCCGCCGGCTCGGCGTGAGCGTCGAGCTCTCGTCCTCGGCGCAGCCCGGCCCGTCCCGCGGCACGGTCGCCGACGTCCAGATCCCCGTCGGGCTCTTCGCCGACGGGAGCGCTCCGGCCCAGCCCGCCCGGGCTCGCGCCGCGGGCGTGGCGGGCGACGACGGGAGCGCCGGCGCAGCCGGGGCCCACCGCGGCGCGAAGACGACCGGTGCCAGCACCGCGGCGTCCTCGGCGCGCGACGACCAGGACCGCAGCCCCGACGAGGCCAGCGCACCGCGTCCGGCCGAGCCCACGGCGCTGCCCGAGCCCGTGGTGGCGGCCCGCGGACCTGCACGGCACCGCGTGGAGCGTCGCCGCTGGTGGGCCCGTCGCCCCCAGCACGCACGGCCCGCTGCGCAGCGCCAGGTCGACGCGGACCTGAATCCTCCCCCCGCCGGGCCCGGTGCGGGCGACGGGCCCGCGAGCGACGGTCGCTCGGTGCCGGCGCACCGCCCCGGTGCGGTCCCCGGCCCAGCACGCGTCGACGGGCCAGCAGCTCCCGCTCGGGGCAGCTCCGCCGCGTCGCCAGCGCCGAGCACGCGGGATGAGCAGCCTGCAGCGTCCCCGGCCACCTCCGCGCCGCGCACCGGAGCACCGGCGCCCGCGCCCCGCGCACCGTCGACTCCGGCCGACGCCGGCGCACCGCTGGTCGTCGACGGCGCGGGGTACCAGCCCGTGCGTCGGACCGCCTCGACCGCCCCCACCACGGGCGCTCGCGGCGCGAAGCCCCTGCCCCGTCGTACCCCCGGGGCGCGCACCCCGGCCCCCGTCCCGGTGCCGCCCACGCGCGCCGAGGCAGCCGCAGCCGCGGCGGCGTCCGGGACGCCCGCGGCGCCCCGCACGGCCGCGGGCGCCGAGCGCGCCCCGGAGACGGTGCGCTCGACCCTGGACGGCTTCCGCGCCGGCGTCGCGCGGGCCCGCGCCCAGGTGTCCGCTCCCGCGCAGGTCGTCGACCTCCGCGAGGGCCGCAGCACCCGCGCCGCGCAGGACGAGGCGCTGCCCACCGCCGAGGCGCCGGCCGAGCGCGAGGGCGCTGCGGCGGACGAGACCGAGCAGGTCACGCAGGTCGAGACCGAGCGGGTCGAGGCAGGTGCCCGATGAGGGTGGACGAGCCGGTGCCCACGGAGGGCCTGTCCTTCCTCCTCGACGACCTCGTGGGGCGCGTCCCGGAGATCCGGCACGTCCTCACGGTCTCCGCGGACGGCCTGCTCATCGGGCAGACCCGCGACCTCACCCGCACGGAGGGCGACCAGCTGTCCGCCGTCGTGGCCGGCCTCTCGAGCCTGACCCGTGGGGCCTCGACGCTCCTCGGGGGCGGCGCCGTCCGGCAGGTCGTCGTCGAGCTCGAGGGTGCCTTCCTGTTCACCACGGCCGTCTCCGACGGGTCGGTGCTCGCCGTGGTCGCGGAGATCAGCTGCGACGTCGGGCTGATCGGCTACGAGATGACCCTGCTGGCCTCCCGGGCGGAGCGGGTGCTCACGCCCGCGCTGATCGACGAGCTCCGCGCCCGGTTGCCGCGGTGAACGGGCTGACCTCCCGCACCCGGGAGACCGGCGCGTCGACCGTGCGCCCGTACCTCGTCTCGCGGGGTCGTACGAGCACGGGCGGCGCGGACCTCCCCCTCGAGACCCTCGTGCGCTCGGGAGGCTCCGCCGTGGAGAGCGTGCCGGCGCTGCCGCGCACGGCGACGCCGGAGTGCCGGTCCATCGTCGAGCTCACCGGCGAGCGCTACCTCACCGTCGCCGAGCTGTCCGCGACGGTGGGGCTGCCCGTGCCCGTCGTCCGCGTGGTGCTCGACGAGCTGTGCGAGCAGGGGTTCGTGCGCCTGCACCCCCCGGAGCGCACGGTCACCGCTGACGGTCGCCGCGTCGTCCCGAGGTCGATCATGCAGGGGGTGCTCGATGACATCGCGGCGCTCTGACCCGCCCGCGGCGCGCGCCGTCGCCCCCGCGGAGCGTGACGCCGTCGGGAGCGCCCCGGTGGTGGCCAAGGTGGTCGTCGCCGGAGGTTTCGCGGTGGGCAAGACGACGATGATCGGCTCCATCTCCGACATCGAGCCGCTGCGCACCGAGGCCGCGATGACCGAGCACTCCGAGGGCGTGGACGACGCGGGCGGGGTGAGCGCGGAGAAGACAGCGACGACCGTCGCCCTGGACTTCGGCCGCCTGTCGCTGCCGGGGGACCTGTGGCTGTACCTGTTCGGCACCCCCGGGCAGGAGCGCTTCTCCTTCATGTGGGACGACCTGGTGCAGGGAGCCATCGGCGCGGTGGTCCTGGTGGACACCACGCGCCTGGACCACTGCTTCGCGGCGGTGGACTACTTCGAGGCGCGCGAGGTGCCGTTCGTGGTGGCCGTCAACTGCTTCGACGGGATCGCGGAGCACGAGCTCGAGGACGTCGCCAGCGCCCTGGGGCTCGGTGAGCAGGTGCCCATCGTCTACGTCGACGCCCGCCGGCGCGACGCCACGAAGGAGACCCTGGTGCGCCTGGTGCAGCACGCGCTGGAGCTCTCACCGGTCTGACCAGCGCCCGACGGCGTCGGGCCGTGAGGTCGTGCGGCCTTGCGGGGTGCTCGCAGCCGTTCTGGGACACTGGGGCCATGCCCGACCAGCGCCATCGCGCCGTGCCCGACAAGCCCAGCCTCGACGGCCTGGAGGCCCGCTGGGGCGAGGTGTGGAGCGAGCGGGGCACCTACACGTTCGACGCCAGCGCTCCGCGCGAGCGCGTCTACTCCATCGACACCCCACCGCCGACGGTCTCAGGCTCCCTGCACGTCGGGCACGTGTTCAGCTACACCCACACCGACGTCATCGCGCGCTTCCAGCGCATGCGCGGGCGCGAGGTGTTTTACCCGATGGGCTGGGACGACAACGGCCTGCCCACCGAGCGCCGCGTGCAGAACTACTACGGCGTGCGCTGCGACCCCACGCTGCCGCAGGAGTCCAGCTTCACCCCTCCGGACGAGCCCGACCCGA
>JARIBR010000014.1 GCA_029258695.1 Quadrisphaera sp. | reverse complement strand
GCCCGGACCGCGTCGCCTCGTCGTTGACCGCCGACCACGCCGCCCTCACAGCGGTGCGCGCGGCGTCGTGGCTGGCCTCGGGGTGCGCCTCGCGCACCAGCGGGACGAACCAGTCGGACTCCACGGTGCCCCGCGGCGGCCCGAAGACCCGCTCCCCGCTGCCCCAGTCGCCGCCGAGGGGCTCACCAGGCGCCGGGCCACCCGACGTCGGTCCACCCGGCGTCGGTCCACCCGGCACGGGGCGACGTCCGCGGGGCTCCCGGGTCATGACGCCCCGGCCTCCGCCTGCTCCTTGGCGCGCAGCTTGAGGTCCGCGCGCAGCTCGCGCGGCAGCGAGAACAGCAGGTCCTCCTGCGCGGTCTTGACCTCCTGGGGCGCGCCGTACCCGCGCGCCGCGAGGTCCTCGAGCACCTCACGGACGAGGATCTCCGGGACCGAGGCCCCGGAGGTGACGCCCACGACGTCGACGCCGTCGAACCACGCATCCTGCACCTCCGCCACGGTGTCGACCCGGTAGGACGACGTCGCGCCGTGCTGCAGGGCGACCTCGACGAGCCGCACGGAGTTCGAGGAGTTCGCCGAGCCGACGACGATGACGAGATCGGCCTCCTCGGCGACCTTCTTCACCGACACCTGCCGGTTCTGCGTGGCGTAGCAGATGTCGTCGCTGGGCGGGTCCGACAGCTTCGGGAACCGCTCGCGCAGCCGCCGCACCGTCTCCATGGTCTCGTCGACCGAGAGCGTGGTCTGCGAGAGCCACACCACCTTGTCGGGGTCACGGACCACCACGTCGTCCACGGAGTCCGGCCCGTCGACGAGCTGGACGTGGTCGGGAGCCTCGCCGGCGGTGCCCTCGACCTCCTCGTGGCCCGCGTGGCCGATGAGGAGGATCTCGCGGTCGTCCGCCGCGAAGCGGACGGCCTCGCGGTGGACCTTGGTGACCAGCGGGCACGTCGCGTCGATGGACTGCAGGGACCGCTCGTCCGCGGCCCGCCGCACCGCCGGAGAGACGCCGTGGGCCGAGAACACCACGCGCGCGCCCTCGGGGACCTCGTCGGTGTCGTCGACGAAGACCGCCCCGCGGCGCGTGAGGGTGTCGACGACGAACCGGTTGTGGACGATCTCCTTGCGCACGTACACCGGCGAGCCGTAGTGCTCGAGGGCCTTCTCCACGGTGATCACGGCGCGGTCCACCCCGGCGCAGTAACCGCGCGGCGCCGCCAGCAGCACGCGGCGACCAGGCTGTGCCGCGGGGGCGTCGACGTCGTCGACGGTCATCAGCGCGGCGTTGCCCGCTCCGGACAGGCTGGGCTCGACGGCGGCGCCGGACGAGCGTGGCTCACCGGTGACGCCGACCTCCCCCTCGGGCCGGGGTTCGTCGGGCAGCACGGTCTCGCCGGCCGGGCCAGAGCGGGCGTCACCGGCAGGTCGGGCGGCTCGCTGGGGGCGGGCGGCGGCCAGGTCGGGGGTGGACGTCACACCCCCATCGTAGGTTGACGGGATGGCGGTCGCAGAGGTCGAGAAGCGCACGCTGCCGGCGACGGCAGCGGCGACGACCGCTGAGTCGCCGTGGCCGGTGAGGCTGCTGAGCGCGAAGATCTCCGAGTACGTCGCGAAGATGTCGACGATCTGGGTCGAAGGCCAGGTCGTCGAGGCCCGGCTGCGACCCGGCACGGGCATCGCCTTCATCACCCTGCGCGATGTCGATGTCGACATGTCGCTGTCCGTCACGGCGAACCGGCGCCTGCTCACCTCTTCCTTCCCCGACGGGCTGCGCGAAGGCACGCGCGTGGTGGTGCGCGCCACCCCGGAGTTCTGGACCAAGCGCGGCACGCTGCAGCTGACCGCCCAGGAGATCCGGGCCGTGGGGGTCGGGGAGCTGCTCGCGCGGATCGAGCACCTCAAGCGGGTGCTCGCCTCCGAGGGGCTGTTCGACCCGTCGCGCAAGAAGCCGCTGCCCTTCCTGCCCGCCGCGGTGGGGCTGGTGTGCGGGCGCGGCAGCGCCGCGGAGCGCGACGTGGTGGTCACGGCCACCACCCGGTGGCCCGGGGTCCGCTTCGAGATCCGGGCGGTGCCCGTGCAGGGCGCCGCGGCCGCCCGCGCGGTGACGGGCGCGGTGCGCGAGCTCGACGACCTCGCCGAGGTCGACGTGATCATCGTCACCCGTGGTGGGGGGTCGCTGGAGGACCTGCTGCCCTTCAGCGACGAGGGCCTGGTGCGCGCGGTGAGCGCCGCGCGCACGCCGGTGGTCTCCGCGATCGGCCACGAGGTGGACTCCCCCCTGCTGGACCTCGTCGCCGACGTCCGCGCCTCCACCCCCACCGACGCGGGCCGGCGCGTGGTGCCGGCGGTCACCGAGGAGGTCGCCGGGCTCGACGCCGCACGTCAGCGGCTGCTCGCGGCCGTGGAGCGGCGCCTCGACGGGGAGCAGAGCGCCCTGAGCGCCACGACGTCCCGCCCGGTGCTCGCCGAGCCGCACCGCTGGGTGCAGGCCCGCGCCGACGACGTCGAGGTGCTGACCACCCGGGTCCGCCGCGGGCTCGACGCGGTGCTGAGCGCCGCCTCCGGGGAGCTCGGAGCCCTCGTGGCCGGCGTGAGGGCCCTCTCGCCCCAGGCCACGCTCGTCCGCGGCTACGCCGTGGTGCAGCGCTCGCGCGACGGCGCGGTGGTGCGCTCGCCCGAGGAGGTCGAGCCCGACGAGGAGCTGGTGCTGCGCCTGGCACGGGGCCGGCTGGCGGCGCGGGCAGCGCCGGGAGCGGGAGAACCGGCAGCGCGGGAGCCGGCAGGGCCAGCAGGACCAGAGCAAGCAGGACCAGAGCTGGCAGGTGATGTCGCAACGCCGGACGACGCCCCAGCACAGGACCGCACCGTGGAGACCGGAGAGACGCCATGAGCCAGAGCACCGCCCCGACCGAGGACCGCGCCGAGCACGCCGCCGATGTCGACCCGGCCCCCCCGAGCCCAGCCTCGCGCGACGTGGCCTCCCTGAGCTACGAGTCCGCGCGCGACGAGCTCGTGGACGTGGTGCGACGCCTCGAGGCGGGCGGTGAGCCCCTGGAGGCGTCCCTGGCGCTGTGGGAGCGCGGCGAGGCCCTCGCCGCGCGGTGCCAGCAGTGGCTCGACGGGGCACGGGCGCGCCTCGACGCTCGATCTGCGGGTGACGCTGCGGGTGACGTTCCAGCTTCCGGCGGCCCGATCGGCGCGCAGGGCCCTGCAGCGGACCGTGCGGATGACTAGGGTCTGACCACCGGGCCGTCCGAGCTCCGGTCACCAGCCGTCACACAGGAGTGAGCGCCATGGCCCCCCCACGCGACGACACGCTTCGTCCGGACCGCAACCTCGCCCTCGAGCTCGTCCGGGCCACGGAGGCCGCCGCCATGTCCGCGGGGCGGTGGGTGGGCCGCGGGGACAAGAACGCCGCCGACGGCGCCGCCGTCAACGCGATGCGCTCGATCATCTCCACGGTGCAGATGTCCGGCACCGTGGTCATCGGCGAGGGCGAGAAGGACGAGGCGCCGATGCTCTACAACGGCGAGAAGGTCGGTGACGGGAACGGCCCGGAGTGCGACGTCGCGGTCGACCCGGTGGACGGCACCACCCTCACCGCCCAGGGCATGCCCGGGGCCATCGCGGTGCTCGCCGTCGCCGACCGCGGCTCCATGTTCGACCCCAGCGCGGTCTTCTACATGGACAAGCTCGTCGTCGGTCCCGAGGCCGCTGACGTCGTGGACCTCGCGGCTCCCGTCGCCGACAACATCGCCCGCGTGGCGAAGGCGAAGTCCATCCGCCAGCAGGACGTCACCGTCATGGTCCTGGACCGTCCGCGCCACGCCACGCTCATCGAGGAGGTGCGCGCCGCCGGGGCCCGCATCCGCCTCATCACCGACGGCGACGTCGCCGGGTCGGTCCTGGCGGTCCGCGAGGGCTCAGGGGTCGACATCCTCCTCGGCATCGGCGGCACGCCCGAGGGGATCATCAGCGCGTGCGCCGTGACGTGCCTGGGCGGGACGATCCAGGCGCGGCTCGCCCCCACCGACGAGGCCGAGCGCCGCAAGGCCCTCGACGCCGGGCTGGACCTCGACGCGGTCCTGTCGACGAAGGACCTCGTGAGCGGCGACGACGTCTTCTTCGTCGCGACGGGCATCACCGACAGCGAGCTCGCCCATGGCGTGCGCTACCGGCCCGACTCCGTGTCGACGCAGTCGCTGGTCACCCGCAGCCGGTCGGGGACCTCCCGGGTCATCACCGCACAGCACCGGCTCTCCAAGCTCAGCGAGGTCTCCGACGCCGACGCTCCCGCCGGCTGAGGACTGCGCCCGGACGGGGCGACCGAGACGTCGGTCCAGACGGTGACCGGCCGAGACGTCGGTCCGGACGGGGCCACCGCTGCCTCCGGCGTGAGGACCTCGCCGCGCGGAGGCTGCGGGCTGCCTGACGCGGTCAGCTGCTCGCGGGACCGCGGGCCGCACGACGCGGTCAGCTGCTCGGGGGGACGACCTGGGCGGCCACGTCGGTGAGGTCCTCGAGGGGGACGGTCCCGGTGACGACGTACGTCGTGCCGTCCCGGGTGAGCAGCAGGCTGCTGCGCTCCTCGCTCTCCTCGGTGGTCAGGCGCTGCCAGGGCTCCCCCTCGACGTCCACGACGGGGTCCTCGGCGGCCTCCTCACCGTCGGCGGTCACCGTCTGCGTCCACGTCGGGGTGGCTCCTCGGGTGGCGCGCAGCCCCGCGTAGGTCCCCTCCGGCGTCACGTAGCCCACGCTCAGCGTCGGCAGCCCCTCCTGGGCGTCCGGCCTGAAGGTGGCGAGGTTCGGCGTCCAGGACTCGGGGACGTCCGGCGCGCTCACGTCGATCTGCGCGGCCCTGGCCTGCGCGACGACGTCGGGCACGTCGACGGGCTCCTGGATGCGCCCCTGGGGCCTGGGCACGGCGATGACGACCACGGCGACGAGCGCCACGATGACGAGCAGCGAGCGCACCATGTCCGCGGCGGTACCACCGCCTCGACGCCGGGCCGGAGCCGCCCGCCCCGCAGCGGCGCCCGTGGTGCCGGTGCCGGTGCCGGTGCCGGTGCCGGCAGGGTCCGCGCTGGGGGGCTCGGTGCCCGAGGGGCGCGCCGGTGAGGCGCTCGCCCCCGGTGCGTCGGCGCTCCGGGGCGCAGGGGTGCTCACCGGAGAAGTCTCCCACCGCCACCGGACGGTGGCTGAGTGATCTCCGCGACACCTGGGCGACCCGCACGGCCGACGCGCTGACCCGGTCGCGGGCTGCAGGTGGTGGGTGCCGGACGGGCAGGCGGGCGGGCGGGCGGGCAGGCGGGTGACCAGGTGGCGCACCGGCTGCAGCGCCGCGGGGTTCGTACCCTGCGGGGGTGAGGGCACCTGCGGCGGGACACGACCGACGTGCGCCGTCGGCCGTCAGGACCGTCGAGCTCCTCGGGCGTGCCGAGTCCCCCAGGTGCGTCGGGCTCGTCGGGGCGGCGCTCGCGTGCGCCGGCCTGCTGGTCATCTGGGCCGCGAGCCTGTCGCTCACCGAGCCCCTCTACGTCAGCGAGCTGGGCGCCGAGGGCATGCCCACGGCCCCCGCCCTCACGGTGGGCCTGCTGCTCGTCGCGGGGGGCGGGGCGGCCGTCGCGTGGGCCGCGCGCGGGGTGCGCTCGCGTGCGCCGCTGGTGGGGGCCTGGGCACCGACGCTGACGCTGGCCGTGGCGAGCGCAGCGTTCGCCCTCGCCTCCCAGATCCCCTGCACCGCGGGCTGCCCCGTCCCGGGGGCCGCCGCGTTCACCGCGCAGGACCTCGCGCACGTCGTCGTCGCAACGCTCGGGTTCGTCGCCGCGTGCGTCGCGATGCTCCAGACCACGTTCTCCGACCTCCCGCGCTGGGTCGCCCGGTTCTCGCTCGGGGTGGGCGCGAGCGTCGCGCTCGTGGCCGGCGGCGGAGGGGTGATCGCGCTGCTGCAGATCAGGACGCACGCGGGTGGCGTGCTGGAGCACGTGGCCGCGACCCTCGCGATCGTCTGGCTCGCCGTGCTCGGCGTGGCCCTCGCGACCGAGCGGGCACCTGGAGCTCCCCGGCGCTCTGGGCCGGTCGAGCAGGGCGGCGCTCTGGGCCGGTCGAGCAGGTCGGCGCAGCGCTAGCATCGCCCCGGCCCGGTCGGTGACGTCACGGGTTCCCGCGAGCCCGCGGACCCTTCCACGAGGAGATCCTCATGACCGAGCCAGCGACGACCCCTGACCGCCGCGCCGCCAGCCCGGCAGCGGCGTGGGGCGCCCTCCTGGACGGCAACGAGCGCTTCGTGGCGGGCCAGGCGCCGACCGGGGACACCTCCCAGGCACGCCGCGCCGCCCTGGAGCAGGGTCAGGCGCCGTTCGCGCTCGTCTTCGGCTGCTCCGACTCACGGGTCGCCGCCGAGATCGTCTTCGACCAGGGCCTCGGCGACCTGTTCGTCGTGCGCACCGCCGGGCACGTGACCGACGCCGGGGTGCTGGGCTCGATCGAGTTCGGGGTGGACGTGCTCGGGATCCCCCTCGTCGTGGTCCTCGGTCATGAGGGCTGCGGGGCGGTGGGCGCGGCGCTGGACGTGGTCGACGGCGGGGAGCTCCCGCGCGGGTACGTCCGCGACGTCGTCGAGCGGGTGACGCCCTCGGTCCTCAACGCGCGCCGACGCCACGGCGCCGGCGCCGGTGCGCAGGACGTGCTCGTCGAGCACGTCCTGCAGAGCGTGGACCAGCTGGCCCGGCGCTCGGTGGTGGTGGCCGAGGCGGTGGAGGCGGGTCGGTGCGCGATCGTCGGCGTCGTCTACACCCTGCACGGTGGGGCAGCGCGCGTCGTCGAGGTCGTGGGGGACCTCGGTCCGTGAGCGGGCGAGGCGTGAGCGGGCGAGACGTGAGGATGCCGCGCACGGGCATCGCGGGCTGGGACGACCGGGAGCCATCGCACCTCTGGGCGTCGGACGGCGGTGCGGCGCCCTGGAGCGGCACCGCGCCGTGGGACGCGGGGACGTGGACCGAGGTCGCCCGCGCCGACGGGGTGCTCGGCGAGCTGGTGCTGCGCGAGCGCGGGACGGACCGCGGTGCGCTCACCGAGCTCGTCTGCAACGGCGTGCAGGTCATGGACGACGCGGACGCCCAGAGCGAGGTGGCGCTCGCGACCGAGGCGCTGGACGCCCTTGGCGCCCTTGTCCGCAGCGACACGGCCGCAGACGGGACGCCTGGACCTTCGGGGTCACCCGGTCCTCGCGGGTCGACCGACACGCCGGAGCCGACCGCCACACCGGGATCTGCGCCCACGCCGCCACCGATCCCCACAGCCAAATCGCTCCACGTCGTCGTGGGCGGGCTGGGCATGGCCTTCACCGTCCGCGCGCTGCTCGACGACGACCGCCTCGGCCCGAGCGCCCGCGTGAGCGTCGTGGAGATCGAGCCGGCCGTCGTCGCGTGGAACCGCGGAGGACTGGTGCCCGCGACCGCGGGCACGCTGGACGACCCCCGCGTGCAGGTGGTGGTCGGGGACGTCGCCGCCGTGCTCGCCGGCATGGCCGGCGAGGGCGTCGACGCGGTGCTCCTCGACGTGGACAACGGTCCTGGCTTCCTCGTGGCCGACTCCAACGCCGGTCTCTACGCGCCCGAGGGCCTGGCCGTGGCCGCCGCGCCGCTGCGCCGCGGCGGGGTGCTCGCGGTGTGGAGCGCCCAGGCCGCCCCCGGGCTGACCCGCGCCCTCGAGGAGGCCGTCGGTCCCGCCGTCGTGCGGCACACCCCGGTGGTGCGGGGCGGCCGCGACCTCTCCTACTGGGTGCACCTGGCGCACCGCCGCTGATCGTGCGCCACGATGGGGCCATGAGCAGCCCCTCGGAGACCGACGACGACCCTCAGTTCCGCATCGAGCACGACACGATGGGCGAGGTGCGGGTGCCGGCCAGCGCTCTGTACAGCGCCCAGACCCAGCGCGCGGTGGAGAACTTCCCCATCTCGGGCACGCCGCTGGAGAGCAGCCACGTCGCCGCGCTCGCCCAGGTCAAGGCGGCGGCCGCGCGGGCCAACGCCGAGCTGGGCGTCCTGCCCGACGACCTCGCCCAGGCCATCGTCGAGGCCGCGAGCGCCGTCGCCCGCGGGGAGCACGACGAGCAGTTCCCGGTCGACGTCTTCCAGACGGGGTCCGGCACGTCGTCGAACATGAACGCCAACGAGGTCATCGCGACGCTGGCGACGCGGTCGCTGGGGCGCGAGGTCCACCCCAACGACCACGTCAACGCCTCGCAGTCGAGCAACGACGTCTTCCCGACCTCGGTGCACGTCGCCGCCGCGGCGGCCCTCGTCGGTGACCTCGTGCCCGCGCTCACCCACCTCGCCGAGGCCTTCGAGCGCAAGGCCGACGAGTTCGCCGACGTCGTCAAGGCCGGTCGCACCCACCTCATGGACGCGACGCCGGTGACCCTCGGCCAGGAGCTCGGGGGGTACGCGGCCGCGGTGCGCTACGGCGTGGAGCGGGTGCAGGCGGCGCTGCCGCGGGTCGCGGAGGTCCCCCTCGGCGGCACCGCGGTCGGCACCGGCATCAACACCCCGGCCGGGTTCCCGCAGCGCGTCATCGAGCTCCTCGCGCAGGAGACGGGGCTGCCCCTGACGGAGGCGCGCAACCACT
>JARIBR010000116.1 GCA_029258695.1 Quadrisphaera sp. | reverse complement strand
GGCGTTCGG
This sequence comes from Quadrisphaera sp., assembly GCA_029258695.1. The sequence goes on along the minus strand of JARIBR010000116.1, from coordinate 17,019 downwards.
GTGTGGGCGTCGCGGATGACGATCCCGCCGCCGGTGCCGGCGGCCACCCAGGAGCGGGTGCGCGTCCTGGTGGCCGACGGTGAGCGGCGCCGGGCGCAGCGGGTGCTGCGGCGCGAGCTGCCCACCCGGGCGCTGGAGGCCGCCGCCGCGGTGCGCCACCTCGAGCGGGGCGACGGCCTGTTCGTCTCCTGGGAGGAGATGGCGGCCGACCTGGACCCGGTGGTGGCCCGGCGGGTGCGCGCCCTGGCCGCCGCAGGCGATCGGACGGCGGCGCTTCGAGCGGTCCGCCGGGCGACGGGGCTCTCGCCGACGGGCAGCGTGCGCCTCGTCGACGCGCTGACCGGCTGAGCCAGGGGCCGGTGACCACGACGGTCACCGGCTCCGTCCACAGGACGGACGCGCGGGAGGGCCGTCGTGCACAGGGTCGGCGGGCGCCGGAACCCCGTGCTCGCGTGAGCACCGAGGCTGGCGCGATGACGACCGACGAGCGGTGGACCGCGGCGGGGGAGCGGCGCCGGGGCGCGTTCGTCGTGGTCGGTGACCACGACGCGGGCGACGACGAGCCCTTCGACCACGACGACGAGCCCTACGACCAGCTCCGCGCTCCGCTGGCCGACGCCCCCGCCTCCTCGCCGGGGCGCAGTCGCTGGGGCGTCGCGCCCCGCGCCGCCCTGGCCCTCGTGGTGGTCGCCCTGCTCGTCGCGGCCGGGCTCGTGGTGCGCGCCGTGGTCCTCGAGCCCGACGGCGCCGCGGTGGCGGCGATGGACCCGGCGGTGGCGGCGGTGCCTGGCGCGGAGGCGGTGCCCGGGACGGCCGGGGCGGACGCGCAGCCGCCGGTCAGCGACGACCCGTCGTCGGGCGCGGCGCCCGAGCCGCTGCCCGGGTCCGGGTCCGGGTCCGGGTCCGGGTCCGTCGAGCCTGCCGCTGCGGGTGCTGTGGCCGTGCACGTCGTCGGCGCCGTCGTCGCCCCCGGGGTCGTCGAGGTGCCGGCCGGCTCGCGCGTGGCCGACGCCGTCGCGGCCGCCGGCGGGCTGTCCCCGGAGGCGGACCCGGCCGGGGTGAACCTCGCGCGGTCCCTCGGGGACGGCGAGCAGGTGGTGGTGCCGCGCCCCGGGGAGGTGGTGACCCCACCTGCCGGAGCGCCGCCCGGGACGGGCGCCAGCACGGGCGCCGGTGGCGCGGCGGCGGGCGCGGGCGGCGCGCCGGACCAGCTGGTGGACGTCAACAGCGCCGGCGTCGCAGAGCTGGACGCCCTGCCGGGCATCGGACCGGTGCTCGCCCAGCGCGTCGTGGACTTCCGCGAGACCAACGGTCCCTTCACCAGCGTCGACGAGCTCGTCGAGGTCCCCGGCATCGGTGACGCGATCCTCGCGAGCCTGACACCGCTCGTGCGGGTGTGAGCCGGCCGGGCGCCACCGCGGCGCCGGGGGCCCCGGAGACGGCGCGGCCGTTGGACCTGCGCCTCGCCCCGGTGCTGCTCTGCGCGTGGGTCGGGGCCTGGGCGCTCGTGGCGGCGCCGGCGACAGCGGTGCTCGGGGCGGCCGGCATCGCCGGGGCGCTGTCCCTCACCGCCCTCGTGCTCGTGCGGGCGCTGCACCGCGCCGGCCTCCCCACGCTCTCGAGCCCGCCCCCCGGGCGGCGAGCGCTCGGCGGCCTGCTCGGCAGCCTCTGCGCCAGCGCCGTCGTGCTGGCGCTGGTCGCGATCTCGGTCCTGGCCACCGGAGCGGTCGCCCGCTCCGGCCCGCTCACCGCTCTGGTCGAGCGCGGTGCCACCGCCCGCGTCACGCTCGTCGTCACCGGGCAGCCACACGCGAGCTCCCCGCCCGAGACCGCATGGGCGGGCTCGGCGCCGCCGCGGTGGGTGGTCCGGGCGCGCGCCGTCGCGGTCGAGCACGCCGGAGCCCCGGCCACCGGGGCGCGCACGCCCGTCGTGGTCATCGGCGGAGCCGGCTGGTCCACCCTCGAGCGGGGAACCACCGTCTCGGCGCTCGGCAGCCTCCAGCCCACCGAGCGCGCCGACCCCGCGCGAGCGCTGGTGCTCACCAGAGGGCCACCGCGGGTGGTCGCCGAGCCCGACGGGTGGTCCGGCGCGGTGGCGCGGTTGAGAGCGGGTCTGCGGGCCGCGTGCGCGCCCCTCGGGGCGGACGCCGGCGCGCTGCTGCCCGGCCTCGTCGTGGGGGACACCTCCGGCGTCACCCCGTCGCTGGAGAACGCCATGCAGGCCACCGGCCTCACCCACCTCACCGCGGTCTCGGGAGCCAACGTGGCCCTCGTCGTCGGAGCGGTGGTCGCGCTCGCGGCGCTCGTGGGTCTGCGCCGGCGCGCCCGCGTGGTGGTCGCCGGAGCAGCCCTGCTGGCCTTCGCCGGCCTCGCCGGCCCCGACCCCTCGGTGCTGCGCGCCGCCCTCACCGGCGCGATCGGGCTCGTGGGGGTCCTCGCGGCCCGACGCGGCGCAGGGCTGCCCGCGCTGGGCGCCGCCGGCACGGCGCTGCTCGTGGCCGACCCGTGGCTCGCGCGCTCCTTCGGCTTCGCGCTCTCCGTCCTGGCCACCGCGGCGCTGCTGCTGCTGGCGCGTCCCTGGTCGCGAGCGCTGTCCCGGTGGATGCCCCGCCCTCTCGCGGTGGCCCTCGCGATCCCGCTGGCCGCCCAGGCGGTCTGCGGGCCCGTCGTCCTGCTGCTCGCCGAGGGCGTCCCCGCCCTGGCGGTGCCCGCGAACCTGCTCGTCGCGCCCGTCGTCGGCCCGAGCACCGTGGTGGGGCTGGCGGCGACGCTCACGGCGACGGTGTGGCCCACCGGCGCGGTGGCCCTGGCGTGGGTGGCGGGCCTGGGCACCGGGTGGATCGCGCTCGTCGCGCGCACCGGGGCCAGCGCGCCGGTGGCCACGCTGGCGTGGCCCTCGGGCCCGCGCGGCGCGGTGGCCCTCGCGGCAGCCACGGTGCTGGTCGTCGCCGGCGGCCCCCTGGTGGGCCAGGCCGTGCGCCGAGCGCTGTCCGCCGGGCCTGGCACGCTGGTGGCGTGGCGACCCGCAGCTCTGCTCCCCCCGCGCGCTCTGGTCCCCCCGCGCGCTCGGGGGCCCGGCGCACCGCCGGTGCCCGCGAGGCGGCGTGGTTCGACGCGGCGCCGGCGCCGGTCGTCCTCGTCACCGGCACGGAGGGCCTCCTCGCCGAACGGGCCCTGAGCGCGGTGCTCGAGGCCGAGCGCGCCCGCCACCCCGACGTCGAGGTGGTCACCGTGGACGCGGGCCTCTACGACGTCGGGCAGCTCGCGACGTGGACGTCCCCGTCGCTGTTCGGCGAGCCGCGCCTGGTGCAGGTCACGGGTCTGGAGTCCGCCTCCGACGCAGCGGTCACCGACCTGCGCGCCCACGTCGTGCGCGCCGCCCAGGGTGATGTGCCCGACGACCTGGTGCTCGTGATGCGCCACGCCGGTGGCCAGCGTGCCAAGGCGCTCCTCGACGCGGTCAAGGCCCTGCCGAGCGCCCTGGTCGTCCCCTGCCCTCCGGTCAAGACCGCCCGCGAGCAGCGCAGCTTCCTCCAGCAGGAGTTCGCCCGTGCCCAGCGCACCGCCACGCCCGCCGCCCTCGACGCGTTGCACGCCGCCCTCGGCAGCGACGTGCGCGAGCTCGCGGCCGCCGTCGCCCAGCTCGTCGACGACGTGCCCACCGGCGGCCGTCGGACACCGGTGGACGTGGCCGACGTCGACCGCTACTACGGCGGCCGCGTCGAGGCGACCGGCTTCGCCGTCGCCGATGCCGTCATCGCCGGGCGCGGCCACGACGCCCTGACCCTCACCCGGCAGGCGATCGAGGCCGGCGTGGACCCCATCCCGATGATCGCGGCCCTCGCCCTCAAGGTCCGCGCCATGGTCAAGGTCGCCGCAGCGGGGCGCGGGCGCGACGCCGACGTCGCCCGGACCGCCGGGATGGCTCCCTGGCAGGTCGAGCGCGCCCGCGCCGACCTGCGGGGGTGGACGCCCGAGGGGATCACGGTGGCCGTGCTGGCGCTCGCGGACGCGGACGAGGCCGCGAAGGGCGGCTCGCGCGACGCCGTCTACGCCGTCGAGCGCGCCGTCGTGGCGATCACCCGGGCACGAGGCTGAGCGCCGTCCAGCCGACGACGAGCGGCTGACGCGCGGACGAGGCGGAGAGGCGGGAGCTGCCCGCGAGAGCCTGCCCCTCCGGACACGACGACGCCCCCGGCCCGTCGAGGGCTCGGGGGCGTCGCGGCGCTCAGGTGCTGAGGTCAGCCCTGGAGCGAGGAGACGTGCTTGGCCAGCGCCGACTTGCGGTTCGCGGCCTGGTTCTTGTGGATGACGCCCTTGGAGACGGCCTTGTCCAGCTTGCGGTTGGCCGCCGCGAGGGCCGCAGCCGACGTCTCGGCGTCACCGCTCGCCACGGACGCCCGGACGCGGCGCACGAAGGTGCGCAGCTCGGACTTCACGGACGCGTTGCGGGCACGCGCCTGCTCGTTGGTGCGGTTGCGCTTGATCTGCGACTTGATGTTGGCCACGCGTGCTCGTCCTGCCTCACAGTGTTGGGGATGGTGCTCGGGCTCTCGTCTCGAGAGGGTGCTGCGACGATCTCGCCACCCGTGCGCTGACGATCGTGCGGTGCTGGTGCTGGTGCTGGTGCTGGTGGTGTGGTGGTGCGGGTGCGCCCGCCCACCGTCCGGCAGCGCGCGACACGACGGGGTCGGCTGCGAGGCACGATACCAGGGCTCGCGGCCCGAGATCCCGCCGAAGAGCGCCGGGCGTCGGTAGCGTCCGATCCGTGCCTGCCCCGACCCTGCCGCAGCGACCGTCGGGCGTCTCGACGGTTCTCGCAGGCCGCGGCGCCCCCGCGCTGGGCCGTGAGGACATCGCTGCGCTCGAGGCGGGTCTCGACCAGCGCGTGCGCGCCGTGGAGACGTTCCTGAGCGACGCCTACGGTCCGTGCCGGGCCGTGGCCGAGGGAGTGGTCGACGAGGGGCTCATCGTCACCGCGACGGGCTTCTCGAGACAGGCCGGGCAGGTGCCGACGCCGGCGCGCTGGGCGCCGCTGTCCACGTTCGGCCTCGCCCGCGGACCCTCGGGGCGGTGGCTGGTGACGGGGAGCCGCGTCGGCGCGCTCGACCCCGGAGCCGGTGCGCCGGTCGACCGGCCGCCTGGCCCGCCCGTCGACCTGCCGGCCGACCTGTCCATGGACCTGACCGCCGACCCGGTGGCCGACCCGGTGGCCGGCGCGCTGGCGTCCTGCTCCCCGCCGGACGTACCCACCCCCACCGTCGCGGTCCTCCTGCCGCCGGGCGCCGCGCCGCCGTGGCGAGCCTTCGCGCAGCGGCACGCCCTGGTCGCCGCTCGTCCCGACGACCTGCGAGTCTCTCGCGGTCAGCTCCTGCTGGCCACCACCGCCGGGCTCGTCCCCGTGCACGTCCTCGTGCGCCCCGTCGCCGACGACGGGCTCGACCCGGTGGTCGGCGCCGACCCGTCGGCGGCCTCCACCGGGGTCCCCGGTCTGCTGAGCGCCGTGCGGTCGGGGAGCGTCGCCCTCGCCGGCGCCCTGGGGGCGGGCCTGGCCGACGAGGCCCGCGTGCGGGCGCGCTTCGGAGACCTCGTGCGCTTCCACCTCGGGGAGGAGCCCCTGCTGGGCGACGCCCCCGCCACACCGGCGGGGGCCGCCACGCTGCGTGCGCTGGTCGCCGCGACCGGCGCGGTGGACCTGCGCGACGCCCGCCCGACGTCGCCGGCCGACCTCGTGGGTCAGCGGTGCTGAGCCGCCCGGCCGGAGCGGTCCTGGACCTGGGGCGCCACGTCGAGCGCGCCGACGGCGTCGCGCGGCTGCTCAGCCTCCACCTGTCCCTGGTCGACGCCGTCGACCCGGCGCACCGCGACGCGCTCGTCGGCGACCTCCTCGCGCTGGCCGGGGTCGACGCGCCCGCTGAGCAGGGGGAGCGGCGCTCGCTCCTGGACCGCCTCGGGTACGACGCGGAGTGCCCGTCCTCGGTGCTGGGCACCTGGGCTCGCGCCAGGACCAGCGCCCACGCCGCTCGGGAGGCGCTGCCCGAGCAGGTGCGCGAGGTCCTCGAGGCCACCCCCGCCGCGGTCCCGTCGACGCGCTGGCGGGGGAAGGACCCCGAGCAGTTCCTCGCGTGGGTGCGTGAGCGCACCGCCGTGGTGGTCGGCTCGGCCGACATGGCCTGCCCCCGGGACGAGGCGTGGTGGTTCCTGCGCCTGGGCATCGCCCTGGAGCGGGCCACGGCGGCCGCCGTGCTCATCCTCGCCGCGGTGGTGCACGAACCCCTGGCCGGCGCAGCGACGTCCGCGAGCGCCCTCCTGCGCGCTGCCGGTGCGCCGGCGGCGATGAGGGCGCGGCGTTCGACCAGGGACGAGGCCACCGGGGCGGTGCTGATGGACCGGGCGTGGCCGCGCTCGCTCGTCGCGGCCCTGGTCGCCGCCGAGGAGGCGCTCGAGGGCCTGAGGTCGGAGGGGGTGCGCCCCGACGCCCTCGACGCGGCCCGCCAGCGCCTCGTGCGGGTCCGCACGTCCCTGGAGTACCGCCCGGTCGAGGCCACCCTGGCCGACCTTCCCGCCCTGGTGCGCCAGGTGCGCCGCAGCGTCGGCGCCGTCGTCGGCGGGCTCGAGGACGCGTGCCTCGCGCCGCGCGCGCCGACGTCCTGGCTCGTGCACGCCGGATGAGCGCCACGATCCGCCTCGAGGTGGCCCTCGACGTGCGCTACCCCCAGCCCGTCGACCACGGTCACCACGAGGTCCGGACCCTGCCTGCCAGCACCGGCGCGCAGACGCCGCGGCGCACGTCGTTCGTCGCCGAGCCCAGCGGGTGGAGCGCCGCCCACCGCGACCACTGGGGCACGCACGTCACCGCCCTGGAGGTCGACGGGCGCCACGACCGGCTCACGGTGACCTCGACGTCGGTGGTCGACGTCGACCGCGCCGCGGCGACCCTGCCGGGGGGGAGCTGGGAGGACGTGCGCCGTGCGGCGCGCAGCGAGGGCGCGGAGCACCTCGCGGCACACCCGGCGTCACCGCCGCTCGAAGGCCTCGCCACGTCCGCGCGCGCGATGCTCTTCGACGGCGCGGCGCCCGACGACGTGGCGCTCGCGGTGTGCGCCCTCGTCCGCTCGCGGGTGGCGTGGGACGGCGCAGGCCTTCGGGCGGCCCCGGCGGCGGTGGCCCCCGGGTCGGCCACCACCGCGGGGGCGTGGGCCCGGCGCGCCGGGGACTCGGGTGACCTGACCCACCTGGCGCTGAGCGCGCTGCGCGCCCTGGGGCTGCCGGCCCGCGCCGTCGTGGGGATCGTCCACCCGGACCCCGCGGGGGAGGGGCGCTCGCGCGGCGGGGTGGTGAGCGCTGGCCGCCACGCGTGGGTCGAGTGGTTCTCCGGTGCCTGGTTCGGCTTCGACGTCGCCCGCGGTGAGGCTGCCGGGGACCTGCACGTGGCCGTCGGTCACGGGCGGGCGGTCTCGGACGTGCCGTTCCTGCGGGGCGTCGCGAGCAGCGCGAGCGCGGGCGAGGAGGACGCGGGCGGGGAGCGCGGCGCCGCGGCCGTCGAGCTCACCGCGACGATGACCCGCCTGACCTGACCCGCCCGACCTACCGCTCCGCCCGGCGCCCGACCTACCGCTCCGCCCGGCGCCTCACCCGGCGCCTCACCCGGCGCCTCGCGTTGCAGCCCCGGACGTGCACGAACGGGCGTCGCAGCGGCGCCGCGCCGCGTGACGGCAGGTCGTGCACGTCCGTCGTCACGAGTCGTGCACGTCCGTGGGCGCGGCGCTCACGTCACTCGGGCGCCGCTGCGTCCCCCCCGACGCTCGGGAGGTAGCCCGGCGCCCGGCGCGCGTCGGTGGACGCCTCGAAGGCCGCGGCGAGCCCGATGACGTCGGCGTCGTCCCACCGGGCGCCGATGACGGAGATCCCCACGGGCAGCGCGCCTTGCGGCCCGGCGAAGCCCGCCGGGACCGTGACGCTGGGGTAACCAGCGACCGCCGCCGGGGTGGACGTGGCGTAGGTGAACCGGTCACCTTCCCCGTCGACGCTGGCGTACCGCGTCACCCAGGCCGGGGTGTTCGTCAGGGCGATGATCGCGTCGAGGTCGTCGTCGCTGCCCGGCCCCTGCGCGAGCACGTCGTCGATCGACGCGCGGGCGAGGGTCCGGGCGTTCTCGCGGGCGGCGACGATCTCGGGGCTGTCCGCCGGCGGTGCCTCGATCGCCGCGGTGATCAGCTCCTGGCCGAAGTACGCCAGCTCCACGGGGTCGTCGGCGTTGAACGCCGCGACTCCCTGCAGGTCCTCCGGGTGGTCACCGGGAGAGGCCGCCAGGTAGGCACCCAGGTCGCGGTCGAGCTCGCTGACCAGCGCGGTGAAGCTGTCGGCCCCGATCTCGTCCTGGTCGGCCAGGTGGACGGGGACGAGGGTGGCGCCGGCCGCCTCCGCCTCGCGCTGGGCGGCGGCGTAGACCGCCTCGGTCCCGTCGTCGACCGCGGCTGACTGCTGGGGGGACAGCGTCCACACCCCCAGCCGCTTCCCCTCCAGCGAGGCGGTGCCCAGCGACGCCGTGAGTGTCCGCGGCGAGGCCTCGAGGCGCGCTCGGACGTCGGCGGGGACGTCGGCGGTGGCGTCGTCGAGCGGGTCGGTCCCCGAGATCACCTGGAGGAGCAGCGCCGCGTCGACGGCGTGGCGGGCCATCGGGCCCGCGGTGTCCTGCTCCGCCGAGATGGGGATGATGCCGGCGCGGCTGACCAGGCCCAGCGTCGGTTTGACGCCCACGATCCCGTTGGCAGCGGCGGGGCAGACGATCGAGCCGTCGGTCTCGGTGCCGATGGAGACCTGCGCGAGGGAGGCCGCGACGCCCACGGCGGAGCCGGAGGACGAGCCGCAGGGGTTGCGGTCGAGGACGTAGGGGTTCGCGGTCTGGCCGCCGACGCCGCTCCAACCTGACGTGGAGTCGTCCCCGCGGAAGTTCGCCCACTCCGAGAGGTTGGCCTTGCCGATGATGACGGCGCCGGCCGCGCGCAGCCGGGCCGTGACGGTGGCGTCGTCGGGCGCGTTGCCGAGCATCGCCCGCGAGCCGACCGTGGTCGGGAGGTCGCGGGTGTCGATGTTGTCCTTGAGCAGCACGGGGATGCCCTCCAGCGCCGAGCGCGGCCCGTGGGCGGCGCGGTGGGCGTCGGAGGCGGCGGCGTCCTCGGCGGCGCGGGGGTTGCGGGCCAGGACCGCGCCGAGGTCGGCGTCGAGGGCGTCGATGCGCTCGGAGTACGCACCGACCAGCTGCGCGGAGGACAGCTCGCCGGCGGCGATGCGCGCCTGCAGCTGCGGGATGGTCGCCGCATCGAGGTCCAGGCCGCGGACCGGCAGGGTGCCCGCGCGCTCCGAGGCCGTCGCCAGCGCGGAGAGCCCTCGAGCCGCCCCCGCCTCCTCGCCGCCAGCGCCGAAGGCGGCGCCGGGCAGCGCGACACCGGCGGTCAGGGTCGCCGCGGTGACCAGCGTCCAGCGCGCCGGTCGGCGGCGACGGGCGGCGGGGACGGTGCGGGCGGGGTGTCGCGTCATCGGAGCTCCTCGGCTGGTGGCCCCCTGTGGTCGGGGTGATACGCACCGTAGGGGTGATTCGTGATGGTGGCGCGGCGTGAGGCGACCCGCCCGTGATCCGTCCGGGCATCGGCCCGGCCGCGAGGACACGGTCGCGGCGGAGGTTCCCCCGGTGGGTCCAGGACGCGGTCGCGAGCGCGGTCGCGGAGGCGAGGCAGCTCCCGGGCGACACCCGGCGCGGACCGGGGACGTGGCGCCGGGCTGAGCGTGCCTCCCGCGCCGCTGGACGTCCCCGGACGGTGGGGGCGCACCCGTCGCCAGCCGCCGCCCGCGCGCCGCGCCCCGTGGGACGATGGCGCCCGTGCCACCCGCCACCTCGACGACCACCACCTCGCAGGCCTCCGTGAGCCCCGGTGCCACCGCGCCGGAGCTGCTGCGGAACTTCTGCATCATCGCCCACATCGACCACGGCAAGTCCACCCTCGCGGACCGGATGCTCCAGGTCACCGGAGCCGTGGACCCGAGAGCCATGCGCGCGCAGTACCTCGACCGCATGGACATCGAGCGCGAGCGCGGCATCACCATCAAGAGCCAGGCGGTCCGCATGCCGTGGGCGGTCAGCACCGGCGGCGCCACCACGACGCACGCCCTCAACATGATCGACACACCCGGGCACGTGGACTTCACCTACGAGGTCTCCCGCTCCCTGGCCGCCTGCGAGGGAGCGGTGCTGCTCGTCGACGCCGCCCAGGGCATCGAGGCGCAGACCCTGGCGAACCTCTACCTCGCCATGGAGAACGACCTCGCGATCGTCCCGGTGCTCAACAAGATCGACCTGCCCGCCGCGCAGCCGGAGCGCTACGCCGAGGAGCTCGCGAGCCTCGTCGGCGTCGAGCCCGGCGACGTGCTGCGCGTCTCGGGCAAGACCGGCGCGGGCGTCACCGAGCTGCTGGACCACATCGTCGAGATGATCCCGGCCCCGGTCGGCGACCCCGAGGCCCCGACGCGGGCGATGATCTTCGACTCCGTCTACGACACCTACCGCGGCGTGGTCACCTACGTCCGGGTCGTCGACGGCCGCCTGGCCCCGCGCGAGAAGATCGTCATGATGTCGACGCGGGCCACGCACGACCTCCTCGAGATCGGTGTGAGCTCCCCGGAGCCCTCGCCCACCGGCGGCCTCGGCGTCGGAGAGGTGGGCTACCTCATCACCGGCGTGAAGGACGTGCGCCAGTCACGCGTCGGCGACACCGTCACGCTGTCCTCGCGGCCCTCGCAGGTCACCGCGGGGGAGTACGCGGACCCCAAGCCGATGGTCTTCTCCGGGCTCTTCCCCCTCGACGGCTCGGACTACCCCCTGCTGCGCGACGCCCTGGACCGCCTCAAGCTCAACGACGCGGCCCTGACCTACGAGCCGGAGACCTCCGTGGCGCTAGGGTTCGGCTACCGGTGCGGCTTCCTGGGCCTGCTGCACCTGGAGATCACCCGCGACCGCCTCGAGCGGGAGTTCGGCCTCGACATGATCGCCACCGCCCCCTCCGTCGTCTACGAGGTGCGGCTGGAGAACGGGCGTGAGGTCACCGTCACCAACCCCTCGGAGTACCCGACCGGCAAGATCGCCGCGGTGAGCGAGCCGGTCGTCAAGGCGACGGTGCTCTGCCCCTCGGAGTTCATCGGCACCGTCATGGAGCTGTGCCAGAGCCGGCGCGGTGAGCTGCAGGGGATGGACTACCTCTCGCCCGAGCGCGTGGAGATGCGCTACCGCCTGCCCATGGCCGAGATCGTCTTCGACTTCTTCGACGCCCTGAAGTCCCGCACGCGCGGGTACGCGAGCTTCGACTACGACGTCGACGGCGAGCAGGAGGCGGACCTGGTCAAGGTCGACATCCTCCTCCAGGGCGAGATGGTCGACGCGTTCTCCGCCATCGTCCACCGGGAGAAGTCCTACGCCTACGGGCTGATGATGGCCGGCAAGCTCCGCGAGCTCATCCCGCGCCAGCAGTTCGAGGTGCCCGTCCAGGCGGCCATCGGCTCGCGCGTCATCGCCCGCGAGACGGTCCGCGCCATCCGCAAGGACGTCCTCGCCAAGTGCTACGGCGGCGACATCACGCGCAAGCGCAAGCTCCTCGAGAAGCAGAAGGAGGGCAAGAAGCGCATGAAGATGGTGGGCCGCGTGGAGGTGCCGCAGGAGGCGTTCATCGCGGCGCTGAGCTCGGACGGCGCCGGGGGCACCGCCACCAAGGACGCCGCCAAGCGCTGATCCGCCCGACCACCGAGGAGCCCGACCACCGAGGAGCCCGACCACCGTGCCCGACCGCTCCTCCGGCCAGGCCACGCCCGCCGCCACGCTCACGATGCTCGTGGCGCTCGCGTTCTGCGCCGGCGCCACCGACGCCTTCGCCTTCCTCGCCCTCGGTGAGGTCTTTCCCCCACGCGCCGCGCGGGAGGGGCCCCCATGGCCACCATGACCGGCAACCTCGTGCTGGTCGGTCTCGTCGCGCGCCCGGGGTACGCGGGGTTCGTGCCGAGCATCCTCGTGGCGATCGCCGGCTTCGTCGTGGCCGCCTGGGCGGGGTTCTCCCTCGCCCGCCGCCGGCCGGCCGTCATGGGACCGATCACGGTGCTGGTGGTGGCGGGCCTCGCCCAGCTCGCGGTCACGGCCGGGTGGCTCCTCGGGAGCGCCCCACCGGCCGGCACGTCGCTGGCGGTGGTGCTCGTCGGGCTGTCGGGCATCGCCATGGGCCTGCAGACGGTGGTGACCCGCCGGGTCGGCGCCGGCATGGGGGGCATGTCGACCACCTTCGTCACCGGCATGCTCACCAACCTCGTCCGCGACGTCGCCGAGCGCGTGCCGGGCCACCGGACCGAGCGCCTGCTCGCGGTCCTCGCGCTCGTGGCGGGAGCGACGGTGGGGGCGCTGGTCCTGTCCGCCGACCCTCTCTGGGCGCCCGTGCCGGCGGTGGTGGCCACCGCGGTCGCGCTCGTCGCTGCGCTGGCGCGCCGCCGCACGGAGAGCGGGAGCGGGCGAGCGCATGAGCCAGCGTGACGCCTCGTCACCGGTGTGGCGCGCGAGGGGGATGCCGGCGCTGCTGGCCGTCACGGCAGCAGGGTTCGCCGGGTACGCCGTCCTGCTGCCGGTCGCCCCGCTGTGGGCGGTGCGGGGAGGAGCCGGCTCGGCCGGAGCGGGGCTCGTCAACGGGGCGCTGCTGCTCGCCACGGTGGCCACGCAGGGGCTCGTCCCCGGGCTCCTGCGCCGCCACGGCACCGGCCGGACGCTGAGCGCCGGGCTCCTCCTGCTCGGGGGCCCCTCGCTGCTGTACCTCGTCTCCGACCAGCTCGCGTGGATCCTCGCGATGTCCGTGCTGCGCGGGGTCGGCTTCGGGGCCCTGACCGTGATCGGCTCGACCACGGTCGCGAGCCTGGTGACGCGGGAGCGCCACGGAGCAGCCATCGGTGCCTACGGCGCAGCGATCGCGGTGCCCCAGCTGGTCCTGCTGCCCGCCGGGACGTGGCTCACCGAGACCGTCGGCTTCTGGGCGGTCTTCGGGCTGGGGACCATCCCCGTGCTCGGTGCGGCCGCCGTCCCCGCCCTCGCCCGAGCCTCGCGCCGGGACCCGGACGAGCCGGCGCGAGCGGCGGCGCCCGTTCCGGACGCGACCTCGGGCGCGCCCGGCGGCACCTCGCGGGCACGCGAGCTCGTCCCGGTCCTCGGGCCGCCGATGGTCCTGCTGCTCGGCATCACCCTCCCCGGCGGGGCCCTCATCACGTTCGTCCCGCAGATGAGCTCGGTGCCGGCCGCGACGACGGCAGGCCTGGCGCTTCTCACCGCCATGGCGGCGCTGAGCCGCTGGCGCTTCGGCGCGCTGGCAGACCGCCACGGCGCGCGCGTCTTCCTGGCCCCGCTCGTCCTGCTCACCGTGACGGGGCTGAGCCTCGCGGCGCTGTCCGTGGTCGACCCGGCGCAGACCCGCGTGCCGTGGCTGCTGCTCGCCATGCTGCTCGTGGGCGTGTCCTACGGAGGGCTGCAGAGCCTCACCCTGCTGCTCTCGCTGGCCGCCGTGAGAGACGACGAGTACGCCACGGCCAGCGCCGTGTGGAACATCGGCTTCGACGCCGGGACGGGGCTGGGCTCCGTCCTGGTCGGCGCCCTCGCGGCAGGCTTCTCCTTCCCGTCGGCGCTGCTCGTCACCGCGGCGATCTCCTGCCTCACGCTGCCCCTCGCCGTGCGGGCACGGCGCTCCGAGAGCTCTGCCTGACCGATCTCGGCGGTGGCCCCGGCCGTCAGCCCGGCACCACCACGCGGTCCGCCCGCTCCCGAGTGGCGGCCACCAGCCCGGCGTTGAGCTCGTCGCTGCCGGTGGCCCGGGCGCGTGCGGCGTCGGCGTCCTGCCCGTGCTCCACGTGCCGGGCCGTGAGGCGCTCGCGGCGCACGGCGTCGTCCAGCTCGACGAACCACACCTCGTCCAGGCAGGAACGGGCGTCGGCGTAGTCCGCGAGGAGGTCCGCGTCGAGGTCGGGGGCGCTCTCGGCGTCGAGCAGCAGGTAGTTGCCCTCGGTGATGATCAGCGGAACCTCGGGCGCGACGGGGATCGCGGAGCCGATGGACTCCTCCCGGTGGCGGTCGAAGCGGGGGACGTGCACCACGGTGGTGGCGCCGCGCAGCCGCCCGAGCAGGGCTGCGTAGCCGCCGGCGTCGAAGGTGTCCGGCGCCCCCTTGGCCTCCAGGCGTCCGAGGGCCTCGAGCGTCGTGTCGCTGAGGTGGAACCCGTCCATGGGCACCGCTGCCGCGACGCCCGGCCCGAGCACGTCGACCAGGGCGCCCGCGAGCGTGGACTTGCCGGCGCCGGGCGGCCCGGTGAGGCCGAGGATCCTCCGGCGGCCGGGGGTCGAGGAGGCGGCGAGTGCCGCGGCGGCCTCGACGAGCTCGGTCAGGGGCGTGGGGGAGGGCGCAGGGGTGGGTGACACCACGGTATCCAAGCGCAAGGATGGCGCCCATGAGCGCGCCGGAGCCATCGACCACCGGCCGGGGCGAGGTGCTGGCGGTATGCCGCACGCACGCGGTCCGCCCCGACGACAACGCCCCGGGCTCCACGGGGATCGACAAGCGGCCCGTGGCGGGGCCCGTGGCCCTCGGCCCTCTCGGCGTCGACGGCGACGTGATCCGCGACGTCCCCGACCACGGCGGCGTGGACAAGGCCGTGTACGCCTACGGCCAGGACGCAGCCACCACGTGGGAGCGGCGGCTCGGTGCGCCGGTGCCGGCGGGGGCCTTCGGGGAGAACCTGCGCCTGGCCGGCGTCGACGTGGACGGCGCCGTCCTCGGCGAGCGCTGGCAGGTCGGCGAGCCGGGGGTGGGCCCCGTGCTGGAGGTCACCCAGCCCCGCACCCCGTGCCAGACCCTCGCGCGCTTCGTCCGCGACCGCTTCGGGGAGTCCGAGGCGACGGCCCGCTGGGTCAAGCAGTTCACGCAGGTGGGGCTCGTCGGCGCCTACCTGCGCGTGGAGTCCGCCGGGACGGTGGGTGCGGGCGACGCCGTGGCCGTCCTCTCCCGCCCCGCGCACGGCATCAGCGTGCAGACGTGGTTCACGGGCCAGCGCACCGACGGCGCCTCCTCGCGGGCCCGCACGCTGCTCGGGGCCGGTGAGGACGGTCAGCTGCGCCTGGCGGAGGCCCTGCGGGCCAGCGCCGAGAAGGTGCTCGCGCGCGGCGCGTGAGGGCCGGAGGGCGAACGGCCGCGCCGCGGAGGGGCCACCGTCGCCGCCAGCACGAGCTCGCTGCCGGACCGCCCCTCGTAGCGGGCGGTGGTGTCGACGAAGCCGGCGCGCGCGTACGCCCGCCGGCCGCCGGCGTTCGCCTCGTCGACGCTGAGGACCACGAGGTCGCTCGAGGGGGCGACCAGACCGGCCAGGGCCCGCACCTCGCGGGCGCCCGCGCTGCCGTACCCGCGACCCTGGGCGTGAGCGGCGATGCAGTACCCGCGCAGCAGGATCGTGCGTTCCGGGCGGTCGAGCAGGGGGCCGAGGTAGCCCTGGCGGTCGAGGACCCCGAACCCGACGACGTCCGGGCGCGGCGAGGTCTGCCGTGAGCCGGGCCCCCGGCCGGCCGGTGCCCGCCCGCGGGCGGGCGCGCGGGCACGGACCACGGCAAAGGGCAGGCGGTTCACGTCCTCGAGAGCCGGGGCGAGCGTGAGGGTCGGTGGCAGGACGAAGCGCTCCTGCCCCTCCGCGAGCCGGAGGTCCTCCAGCGCCGCGGTCAGGGAGCGCGCGGACCGACGGGTCACGAGGACCAGGCTCACCGCGGGCGGCGCGAGGACCGCCGCCGACATCACCCCCACGGCGCCGACGGTAACCCGGGGCCGTGGCGCCGGGGGAGCGGCCGGGCGATCCCGTCGCGAGGCCCCGGTCGACCGGCGCGCACACTGGACGCGATGCCCTCCGCCCTGCCCCTCGCCGACCCCGCCCCCACCGACGGCCTCCTCCCGCCGGTCGCCGCCGCCGGGAGCGATCGCCGCGACCTCGGCGTGTACCTCCACGTGCCGTTCTGCGCGGTGCGCTGCGGGTACTGCGACTTCAACACCTACACCGCCCAGGAGCTCGGGCCCTCCGACCTGCTCGGGGCCTCGCAGGCCACCTTCGCCCGCGCGGCCGCCGTCGAGGTGGCGTACGCCGCCGACGTCCTGGCGGCCAGCGGCGTCGCGCCGCGCCCAGCGTCCACGGTCTTCGTCGGCGGTGGCACCCCGACGCTGCTGCCGTCCGGCGACCTCGCCGCGATGCTGGGCGCCGTCCGCGGCCACCACGGCCTCGTCGAGGGCGCCGAGGTCACCACGGAGGCCAACCCCGACTCGGTGAGCCCCGCGTCCCTGGAGGGGCTGGCGGCGGCGGGGTTCACGCGCGTCTCGTTCGGCATGCAGTCCGCGGTGCCCCACGTCCTGGCCACCCTGGAGCGCACCCACGACCCGGAGCGCGTGCCCCTGGCGGTGCGCTGGGCCCGAGAGGCGGGGCTGAGCGTCAGCCTGGACCTCATCTACGGCACGCCGGGGGAGAGCGCGCCCGACTGGCAGACCTCGCTCGACGCGGCGCTGGCCTGCGAGCCGGACCACGTCTCCGCCTACGCCCTCGTCATCGAGGACGGCACCGCGATGGCGGCCCGGGTGCGCCGCGGCCTGCTGCCCCTGCCCGACGACGACGTCCTCGCGGCCCGCTACGAGGCGGCCGACGAGGCGCTGTCCGCAGCGGGCTACGACTGGTACGAGGTGTCGAACTTCGCCCGGGGCGGCGCGGGCGGCGTCGGCGCGTCGCGGCACAACCTGGGGTACTGGCGCGGGCAGGACTGGTGGGGGGTGGGGCCGGGGGCCCACAGCCACGTCGGCGGGATCCGCTGGTGGAACGCCAAGCACCCTGCCGCGTACGCGCGGCGGCTGGCGGACGGCCTCAGCCCCGCGGTCGGGCGCGAGAGCCTCGACGCCGCCGCGCGCGCCGTCGAGACGGTGATGCTGGGGGT
>JARIBR010000114.1 GCA_029258695.1 Quadrisphaera sp. | reverse complement strand
GCCGGCGACGCCGACCAACCGGTACGGCTCGCGGTGGACCCCCGCACGGTGAGCTGGCTCCACGCGGACGCGGTGCTGCTCTTCCTCGGCCTCACCGTCGGCCTCTACGTCGCCCTGCGGGTCACCGACGCCCCGCGGCGCGCCGTGCGGTGGGCCAGCGCCGTGCTCGTGGTCACGCTCGCGCAGGGCGTGATCGGCTACGTCCAGTACGCGCTGGCGGTGCCCATCACGCTGGTCTGGCTCCACATGCTCGGCGCGAGCCTGCTCACCGTCGCGGTGACGGGCCTGCAGCTGGGGCTCCGGGAGCGCGCCAGCGACTCGGGCTACGGGCCTCCTGCCACCGCGTCGTCCGCACCGGCGACGGTCTGAGCCGGGTCAGCCCGGCAACGCTCTGAGCCTGGTCAGCCCAGCGGGAGCGCCTGGAGCACCCGCGGCCACCAGTCGCCCCACCACGACGCCGGGAGCAGGGCGTCGACGGCCATGAGCAGGAACAGCACCGTCAGGTAGCTGATCGAGGTGTGGAACAACCGCATCGCGCGCACCTGGTCGGCGCTGGTCGCCGCCTTGGCGCGCGCCAGCAGGCGGTAGCACTCCAGGAGGAACCACGCCCCGGCGACCAGGGCCGCCGCCGCGTACACCGGCCCGGTCCCCGCGACCGGCACGAGGAGCAGCGATGCGGCCACCATCGCCCACGCGTACGCGGTCGACTGGCGGGCCACCGAGACCGGCCCGGCGACGGCGCCGAGCATGGGGACGCCCACGGCCGCGTAGTCCTCGCGGTACTTCATCGACAGCGGCCAGTAGTGCGGCGGCGTCCAGAAGAAGATGATGGCGAACAGGACCCACGGTGCGAGCGAGAGCGAACCGGTCACCGCGGACCACCCGATGAGGACGGGCATGCAGCCCGCGGCGCCGCCCCACACGATGTTCTGTCGGCTCCGGCGCTTGAGCACGAGGGTGTAGACGACGACGTAGAAGGCGATCGCAGCCGCGGCGAGCACCGCGGAGAGCACGTTCGCGAAGGCGGCGAGCCACACCGTCGAGGCCACGCCGAGGGCTACCCCGAACGCGAGGGCCTCGCGGGGGCTGACCACACCGGTGACCAGCGGCCGGCCCTCGGTGCGGTGCATGCGGGCGTCGATGTCCCGGTCCACGTAGCAGTTCAGCGCGTTCGCCGACCCCGCGGCCAGGCTCCCCCCGATGACGGTCGCGACGATCAGCCAGAGCGAGGGGAGACCTCGCTCAGCGAGCACCATCGTCGGGATCGTCGTCATGAGGAGGAGCTCGATGATCCGGGGCTTCGTCAGCGCGACGAAGCCCCTGAGGCGCTCCTTCGGGGTGGCCCTGCGCGCCGGGGCGGCCACCGCGGGCCCGGCGTTCCCGAGGCGCGGGGGCCCGGCGGCGGGCGCCGTGGTGGGCGCGGTGTGCTGAGGGGCGGTCACGAGCTGTGGGATCCTCACTGCGGTGGTCTGGACGGCGGTAGGGGTCCGGCCGGCGGCTGTCGTCGGACCGGGGGCTCGCGTCCACTCTAGGCCGGCGGCGGGCGCCCGGGCCGGGCGACCTGGGTGCGATGGCTCACGCGCGCTCCCCCGCCGATCACGCGGGTCGCCCCGCCGATCACGCGGGCTGAGCACCCCGCTGTCCTCGTCGGGGAAGACAAGCGCCGCTCGATAGGCTGGACAGGATGTGGCGCAGGACGCGCCGTGACCACCGACGAGAGGACACCTGGTGACCGACAGCACCGACCACGCCCGATCGAGCGAGCTGGCCTGGGACGAGGTGGACTCCCGCGCCGTCGACACCGCACGCCTCCTCGCGGCGGACGCCGTGCAGAAGACCGGCAACGGCCACCCCGGCACCGCCATGAGCCTGGCGCCCCTGGCGCACCTGCTCTACCAGCACGTCATGGTGGGAGACCCCACGGACCCGCACTGGACCGGCCGGGACCGCTTCGTGCTCTCGGCCGGCCACGCGGCGCTCCTGCAGTACGTCCAGCTCTACCTGGGCGGCTTCGGCCTCGAGCTCGACGACCTCAAGTCCCTGCGCACCTGGGGCTCGAAGACCCCGGGACACCCCGAGTACAAGCACACGCCCGGCATCGAGGCGACGACCGGCCCGCTGGGCCAGGGTCTCGCGACCGCCGTGGGCATGGCCGCTGCGCAGCGCTTCGAGCGCGGGCTGCTCGACCCCGACGCCCCGCAGGGCTCGTCGGTCTTCGACCACCGCGTCTACGTGATCGCCTCCGACGGTGACATGGAGGAGGGCATCACCTCCGAGGCGTCGTCGTGGGCCGGGCACCAGCAGCTCGGCAACCTCATCGTCTTCTACGACCAGAACCAGATCTCCATCGAGGACGACACCGACATCGCCTTCAGCGAGGACGTCGCCGCGCGGTACGCCGCCTACGGCTGGCACACCCAGACCGTCGACTGGCGGCGCGGCCAGGGAGCCGGCGAGGCCGCGGGCGACGACGACTACCACGAGGACGTCCCCGCCCTGTTCGAGGCGATCCGGGCGGCCCAGGCGGAGACGGGACGTCCGTCCCTCATCGCGCTGAAGACGATCATCGCGTGGCCGGCCCCGACCAAGAAGAACACCGGGGCCTCCCACGGCTCGGCGCTCGGCGACGACGAGGTGCGCGCCACCAAGGAGATCCTCGGCTTCGACCCGGACCAGGACTTCGTCGTCGAGGACGCCGTCATCGAGCGCACCCGCGGCCTGGCCGAGCGCATGAAGGACCTGCGGTCGGGCTGGGACGCCCGCTTCGAGGAGTGGAAGAGCGCCAACCCCGACCGCGCCGCCGTCCACGCGCGCCTGGAGGCGCAGGAGCTGCCCGAGGGCTGGACGCAGACGCTGCCGTCCTTCCCCGCTGACGAGGACCTCTCGACGCGCAAGGCCTCGGGGAAGGTGCTGAACGCCATCGCCGGGAGCATCCCCGAGCTGTGGGGTGGCTCCGCAGACCTGGCCAGCTCGAACAACACCACGATCGAGGAGGGCCAGTCCTTCGTGCCGGAGGAGTGGGGCACCGAGATGTTCCCCGGCCACCCCTACGGCCGCGTCCTACACTTCGGCATCCGTGAGCACGCGATGGGCGCGATCCTGTCCGGGATCACCCTGCACGGGGGCACGCGCGCCTTCGGAGCCACCTTCCTCCAGTTCAGCGACTACATGCGCGCCGCGGTGCGGCTGGCCGCGCTCATGGAGATCCCCACGGTCTACGTCTGGACGCACGACTCGATCGGCCTCGGCGAGGACGGCCCGACCCACCAGCCGGTGGAGCACCTCGCCGCCCTGCGGACCATCCCGGGCCTGTCGATCGTCCGTCCGGGCGACGCCGCCGAGACGGCCTACGCGTGGCGCGGCGTGCTCGAGCGGCGCAAGGGCCCCGCGGGGCTCGTCCTCTCCCGCCAGGACCTGCCCAACCCCGCGCGCGGTGACGGTGAGGCGTCCGGTGACGTCCTCGCCAGCGCCGAGGGAACCCTGAGGGGCGGCTACGTCCTCGCGGAAGCCTCCGACGGCGACCCGGAGGTCGTCCTCGTGGCCACGGGCTCCGAGGTGCAGATCGCCCTCGCCGCCCGTGAGCTGCTCGAGGCCGACGGGACCCGCGCGCGGGTGGTCTCCATGCCGTCGGTGGAGTGGTTCACCGAGCAGGACGCCGACTACCGCGAGAAGGTGCTCCCGGCCGGGGTGCGTGCTCGCGTCTCCGTCGAGGCTGGCGTCGCCGCAGGGTGGCGCGACATCATCGGTGACGCCGGCCGCAGCCTGTCCCTGGAGCACTTCGGGGCCTCGGCCGACCACACGACCCTCTTCACCGAGTTCGGCTTCACCGCCGAGAACGCCGCGGCCCTGGCGCGCGAGTCGATC
This sequence comes from Quadrisphaera sp., assembly GCA_029258695.1. The sequence goes on along the minus strand of JARIBR010000114.1, from coordinate 15,538 downwards.
GAGGCCGCAGCCGGCGGTGACTCCCCCGGCTCGGCCGGCGGGTCCTCTCCCGCCACGGGCGGCACCGCACCCCTGCACGTTTTGAGTCATCCACCAAGGAGCACACCATGGCGAACACCCGTACCCAAGCCCTGTCCGACGTCGGCGTCTCGATCTGGCTCGACGACCTCTCCCGCGAGCTCACGCGCGGCGGGGGCCTCCAGCAGATGATCGACGACCTCTCCGTCGTCGGCGTCACCTCCAACCCCACGATCTTCGCCGCGGCGCTCGCGAAGGGCGACCGCTACGCCGACCAGGTCAAGGAGCTCGTCTCCGACGGGTCGAGCGTCGACGAGGCGGTCGCGGCGCTGACCGCCACCGACGTCCGTGACGCGTGCGACATCTTCGCGCCCGTCCACGAGCGCACCGGCGGCCTCGACGGCCGGGTCTCCCTCGAGGTGGACCCCCGCCTGGCCCACAAGACCGACGAGACGGTGGAGAACGCGCGTGGTCTGTGGTCCGCGGTGGACCGCCCGAACCTCTTCGTCAAGATCCCCGCGACGCAGGAGGGGCTGCCGGCGATCACCGCGGCCATCGCCGAGGGCATCAGCGTCAACGTCACGCTGATCTTCGGGCTCGACCGCTACCGCGCCGTCATCAACGCCTACCTCACCGGCCTGGAGCAGGCCCACGAGAAGGGCCTCGACCTGTCGACCATCGCCTCGGTCGCGTCGTTCTTCGTCTCCCGGGTGGACAGCGACGTCGACGGCCAGCTCGACGAGATCGGCACCGACGAGGCCAAGGCCCTCCAGGGCAAGGCCGGGCTCGCCAACGCCCGCCTGGCCTACTCCACCTTCGAGGAGGTCAGCGCGAGCCCGCGCTGGAAGGTCCTCGCGGACGCCGGCGCCAAGCCCCAGCGTCCGCTCTGGGCCTCGACCGGGGTGAAGAACCCCGAGTACGACGACACGATGTACGTCACGGGCCTGGCGACGAAGGACGTCGTGAACACCATGCCCGGCTCCACCCTGGAGGCCCTGGCCGACCACGGTGAGGTCAGCGGCGACACCGTGCGCGGCACCGCCGACTCCGCCGGCGCCGTCCTGGACGACCTGGAGCGCGTGGGGATCTCCTACACCGACCTCGTCGAGCGGCTCGAGCGTGAGGGCATCGAGAAGTTCGAGAAGTCCTGGAAGGAGCTGGGCGAGACCGTCCAGGGCGAGATGGACCGCGCCGAGGCCGGCACGGGCGCGGCCCGATGAGCGCCCCCCTCGCCGTGGCGCTGGCGGGCGCCGCGGAGGACGCCGTCCGCACCCACGTCAGCGCGCTGGTGGCCGACCAGGTCGCCGCGAAGATCTTCGCGCAGGACCCCACCCTGTGGGGCCCCGACGCGGAGGAGGAGGCCGCGAAGCGCCTGTCGTGGGTCACGCTCCCCACGGGCTCGCGCCCGCTCGTCGAGCGGATCGAGGCGCTGCGCGCCGAGCTGGCCGCCGAGGGCCTGACCCGCGTGGTCCTGTGCGGCATGGGCGGGTCGTCGCTGGCGCCGGAGGTCATCACCGCCACGCACGGCGTCGAGCTGACCGTGCTGGACGGCACCGACCCCGAGCAGGTGGCCCGGGTGGTCGGCGCGGACCTCGACCGCACCGTGGTCGTCGTCTCCTCGAAGTCGGGGTCCACGCTGGAGACCGACAGCCAGCGTCGTGCCTTCGTCGGCGCCTTCGAGGCCGCCGGCATCGACGCGGCCTCGCGCATCGTCGTGGTCACCGACCCCGGCTCGGCGCTGGGCGACCTGGCGCGCGAGAACGGCTACCGCGCGGTCGTGGAGGCCGACCCCGAGGTGGGGGGGCGCTACTCCGCGCTCACCGCCTTCGGCCTGGTCCCCTCGGGCCTGGCCGGGGCCGACCTCGGCGCCCTCCTCGACGAGGCGGCGGACGCTGCCGCCGTGCTCGGGGCGGACTCCGCGGAGAACCCCGCGCTGACCCTCGGGGCGGCGCTGGGCGGCGCGCAGGGTCGCACGAAGGTCGCGATCGTCGAGGAGGGCTCCGCCCTCGTGGGCTTCGGGGACTGGGCCGAGCAGCTGATCGCCGAGTCCACCGGCAAGCTCGGGACGGGCATCCTGCCCGTCGTCGTGGCGCCCGGTGACCTCGAGGTCACCGACACCCCCTCGGACGTGCTGCTGGCGCGGCTGGTCGCCGACGCCGGCGTGGCGACGCTCGGGGGCGGTGCGCAGGTGGCCGTCTCCGGGACGCTCGGCGCCCAGATGCTCCTCTGGGAGACCGCGACGGCCGTCGCGGGGCGCCTGCTGGGGATCAACCCGTTCGACCAGCCCGACGTGGAGAGCGCCAAGGTGGCCGCGCGGGAGATGCTGGACGGCGACAGCGCCTCCACCGGCGCGGACGCCCCCGCGTTCACGCAGGACGGCATCGAGGTGCGCGCCACCTCGGGGCTGCTCGACGGCGTCGACGACGTGGCGGGAGCGCTCACGGCGCTGCTCGGCCGGCTCGACGAGCCCTCCCAGACCCCGGCGCCCGGTGCGTCGGCGGACCCCGAGGTCGACGGCGGCTACCTCGCCGTCATGGCGTACCTGGACCGCGAGACCTATGCGGCGCTGGCGGACGTGCGCGGCGCGCTGGCTCGACGCACGGGCCGTCCGGTGACCTTCGGGTGGGCGCCGCGCTTCCTCCACTCCACGGGGCAGTACCACAAGGGCGGGCGTCCCACCGGGGTGTTCCTGCAGATCACCGCGGACCCCGGGACCTCGCTGGACATCCCCGACCGGGACTTCGGCTTCGGTGAGCTCATCGCCGCGCAGGCCGCCGGGGACGCCTCCGTCCTCGCCGACCACGACCGCCCCGTGCTGCGGCTCCACCTCACCGATCGCGACGCTGCCCTGCAGCGGCTCACCGCCCTGCTGGAGGCCAGATGACGTACGGACCGGGCTTCACCCGGGCCGCTTCCCCCGGCGCGGCCCGCAACCCCCTGAGGGACAGCCGGGACAAGCGCCTCAACCGCGTGGCTGGACCGTGCGGCATGGTCCTGTTCGGCGTCACCGGCGACCTCGCCCGCAAGAAGCTCATGCCGGCGATCTACGACCTCGCGAACCGCGGCCTCCTCCCGCCGGGGTTCGCCCTGGTCGGCTTCGCCCGCCGCGACTGGACCGAGCAGGACTTCGGGGAGGTCGTCCACGAGGCGGTGCGCTCGTACGCCCGCACGCCGTTCCGCGAGGAGGTCTGGCGCAACCTCGCCGAGGGCATCCGCTTCGTGCCGGGCGAGTTCGACGACCCCGCGGCCTTCACCCAGCTCTCGGAGACCTTGGCGCAGCTGGACGAGGAGCGTGGGACCGGCGGCAACCACGCGTTCTACCTCTCGATCCCGCCGAAGTTCTTCCCCGTCGTCGTCGAGCAGCTCGAGGCGTCAGGGTTGTCGGCCCCGGTCGAGGACCAGTGGCGCCGGGTGGTCATCGAGAAGCCGTTCGGCCACGACCGTGCCAGCGCCAAGGAGCTGAACGACGTGGTCGAGCGGGTCTTCCCGGCGGACTCCGTCTTCCGGATCGACCACTACCTCGGCAAGGAGACGGTGCAGAACCTCCTGGCGCTGCGCTTCGCCAACGAGATGTTCGAGCCGCTGTGGAACTCCCACCACGTCGACCACGTGCAGATCACCATGGCCGAGGACATCGGGATCGGGGGACGGGCCGGTTACTACGACGGCATCGGCGCCGCCCGCGACGTCATCCAGAACCACCTCCTCCAGCTGCTCGCGCTCACGGCCATGGAGGAGCCCGTCTCCTTCGACGCCCACGACCTGCGCGCGGAGAAGGAGAAGGTGCTCTCCGCGGTGCGCATCCCCACCGACATCGACGCCCACACGGCCCGGGGCCAGTACGCGCCAGGGTGGCAGGGCAGCGTCCCCGTGCGCGGCTACCTCGAGGAGGACGGCATCCCCGCCGACTCCGTCACCGAGACCTACGCCGCCATCACCCTCCACGTGGACCAGCGTCGGTGGGCCGGCGTCCCGTTCTACCTTCGGGCGGGCAAGCGCCTGGGCCGGCGCGTCACCGAGATCGCCGTGGTGTTCCGCAAGGCCCCTCACCTGCCCTTCGAGTCCACGGCGACGGAGGAGCTCGGCTCCAACGCCCTCGTGGTGCGGGTCCAACCGGACGAGGGCATCACCCTGCGGTTCGGCTCCAAGGTCCCCGGCACGGCGATGGAGGTCCGGGACGTGACGATGGACTTCGGGTACGGGCACGCCTTCACGGAGTCCTCCCCCGAGGCCTACGAGCGTCTCATCCTCGACGTGCTGCTGGGCGACCCGCCGCTGTTCCCCCGGCACGAGGAGGTCGACCTGTCCTGGCAGATCCTCGACCCGATCATCGAGCACTGGTCGCGCAGCGGCCAACCGGACCCGTACGTCTCGGGGAGCTGGGGCCCGGACTCCGCGACGGACATGCTCGCCGCCACCGGACGCACCTGGAGACGCCCGTGATCGTCGACCTCCCGTCCACGACGACGGCCAGCATCGCCAAGAAGCTCATCGACCTGCGTGACAGCGGTGGCGCCGTGGCCCTGGGCCGTGTGCTCACCCTCGTGGTCCCCACCGACGACGCCCGGGCGGAGCAGGCCATCGCGGACGCCAACGCCGCCTCGCGCGAGCACCCGTGCCGCATCATCGTCCTCGCTGCGGGAGAGCGTCGGGGCACCTCACGGCTCGACGGCCAGATCCGGGTCGGCGGTGACGCCGGTGCCTCGGAGGTGGTGGTCCTGCGCACCTATGGGCCGCTGTCGGACCACGGGTCCTCGATCGTGCTGCCGCTGCTGCTGCCTGACGCCCCCGTCGTGGCGTGGTGGCCGGGGGACGCCCCGGACGACGTGTCGAAGGACGCGGTCGGACGCCTCGCCCAGCGTCGGGTCACCGACTCCGCCGCCGCGGCCGATCCCCTCGCGGCGTTGGCGCAGCGTGGCCGCACGCACGCCCCCGGGGACACGGACTTCGCGTGGAGCCGTCTCACGCTGTGGCGCGGCCTGCTCGCGACGGCGCTGGACACCGACCCGACCGGCGAGATCACCGGCGCACGGGTGACGGGCGCCGTCGACAGCCCGTCGACGGCCCTGCTGGCCGCCTGGCTCGAGTGGGCCCTCGGGGTGCCGGTGCAGCGGACCGGCACCACCGCCGGCGAGGGCATCACCGAGGTGGTCCTCGAGCGCTCCTCCGGTGAGATCGTCCTGTCTCGGCCGCGAGGCTCGGTCGCGACGCTCGACCAGCCGGGCCAGCCGGAGCGTCGTCTCTCCCTGCCGCGCCGCTCCACCTACGACTGCCTGTCCGAGGAGCTGCGCCGTCTGGACCCGGACGACGTGTACGGCGACGTCATCATGGCCGGGATCCCCCGCTTCGCCCACGCGGACGACGACACGCCCTCGCCCGAGCAGGACGCCTGATGCCCGCCCCGGTGGAGGTGGTGGTCCACGAGGACGCGGACGCGCTGGCCGAGGCGGTGGCGGTGCGCCTCGCCACGGCTCTCTCGACGGCGCAGCGCGAGCGGGGCGAGGCCTCCGTCGTCCTGACCGGCGGAGGCATGGGCAGCCGCGTCCTGCGCGCTCTGCGGGAGGCGAGCAGCCGCCCCGGCTCGGTCGTGGACTGGTCGCTGGTCGACGTGTGGTGGGGTGACGAGCGGTTCCTGCCCGCCGGTGACCCGGAGCGCAACGAGACGCAGGCTCGCGACGCGCTGCTGGACCACGTCGCGCTCGACCCCGCGCGCGTGCGTCCTATGCCGGCGTCGGACGGCCCGCACGGGGCCGACCTCGACGCTGCGGCGGATGCCCACGCGGACGAGCTGGCGGAGGTGGCCCGGCGCACGGGCATCCCCAAGCCGGCGCCCGTCGTCGACGTGCTGCTGCTGGGGGTGGGTCCCGACGGTCATGTCGCCTCGCTGTTCCCCGGCCTGGACGGGGTGCGGGTGGACGACACCAGCGTCGTCGCCGTGCACGACGCCCCGAAGCCACCGCCGGAGCGCACGTCCCTGACCCTCCCGGTGATCAACGGGGCCGAGCAGGTGTGGTGCGTGGTCGCGGGCTCCGAGAAGGCCGGCGCTGTCGCGCGGGCGCTCTCGGACGAGGGTCGCGCCGAGGGCGAGCTCCCGGCGAGCCGGGTGCACGGGGAGCAGGCGACCTTGTGGCTGCTCGACGCCGACGCCGCGTCGGAGCTTCCCGGCGACTAGGCGGTCATCCCCGTCGGTCAGCGCCGATCAGCCGGGGAGCCGTCGGTCTGCGGCGTTCAGCTGCGGACCGACGGCATCCTGGCGCGGTGCCTCTCGAGAGCGCTCTCGAGGATGGCTTCTCCGTCGGCGTCGCTGCGACGTTCCTTGACGTAGGCCAGGTGCGTCTTGTAGGGCTCGTTCTTCAGGGTCGGCGGGGGGTTCGACCTGTCCCGGCCGGCCGGGCTCCCGCAGCGCGTGCAGTCCCACGTCTCGGGCGCGAGGTCCACGTTCTCGCGGGCGAAGCTCGGGGCCGTCTCGTGGCCGTGGGCGCACCAGTAGGACACCTTCAGGCGCGGAGCGCTGTCGCCGCGCTCCGTCTCGCCCATGGGGCCGGCGCCCACCCGGCTTCCCCTGATCGCATTTCCGCCTGCCATGGTGACTCCTCGTCGTTGAAGGTCGTGCGCGATGGTGGCCCCGGTGGCGCGGGCGCACCGGTCAGCCGCTGGGGGTGAACCGCTCCACGATGCCGAGCAGGACCACCACGGTGGTCCAGAGCCCCGCCATGACCACGGTGATGATGTTGAGGTTGCGCTCAGCCACGCCCGAGCTTCCCGCGGAGGAGCTCATCCCTCCGCCGAACATGTCGGACATCCCTCCGCCCTTGCCCTTGTGCAGCAGGACCAGCAGCACGAGGAACAGACCGGTGATCGCCAGGAGGACCTGGAGGGAGATGCGGAACGCGGTCACGGGACGAGGGTACGCCAGGAGGGGCTCAGGACCGGGCCAGGCGGGCGATCTCGGCGAACTCGATCGGGTCGAGGCAGGCGCCGCCGACGAGCGCACCGTCCACGTCGACCTGCTCCATGATCGCGGCGATGTTGGCCGCCTTCACGGAACCGCCGTACAGGACTCGCAGCCGGTCGCCGACCTCGACGCCGTGGACCGTGGCCACGCGCTCCCGGATGGCGGCGCAGACCTCCTGGGCGTCCTCCGGCGTGGCCACCTTCCCGGTCCCGATCGCCCACACCGGCTCGTACGCGACGACGCTCCCGGCGATCTGCTCGGCGCTCAGGCCGTCCAGCGAGCCGTCGACCTGCCCGACCACGTGCTCCACCTGACGACCCTGGGTGCGTACCTCGAGGTCCTCGCCGACGCAGACGATGGGCGTGATGCCCTCCCCCAGCGCCGCGGCGGCCTTCTGCGCGACGGTCGCGTCGTCCTCGTGGTGGTAGGTGCGCCGCTCGCTGTGACCCACGGCGACGTAGCGCACACCGAGGCGGGCGAGCATGCTCGCCGCGATCTCCCCGGTGAAGGCACCGGGCTCGTGGGCCGAGACGTCCTGGGCCCCGTAGCGCACCATGAGGCGGTCACCGTCGACGAGGACCTGCACGCTGCGCAAGTCCGTGAACGGCGGCAGGACGACGATCTCGACGGCGTCCTGGTCGTGCGCGTCCTTGGCCAGGGCGTCGTCGAGCACCTGCACGAGCGTGACGGCGGCGACGTGGTCGACGTTCATCTTCCAGTTGCCGGCGATGAGCGGGGTGCGAGCCACGAGGGTCCTCCAAGGTGGTCAGGGCCCCGGCACGGTCCGGGGGCGTGCTGCAGGGCGGTGCGGCGGTCGGGTGGGGTCGGGCGGTCAGCGCTCGAGAGCGGACAGACCGGGCAGGGTCTTGCCCTCGAGGTACTCCAGGGACGCGCCGCCGCCGGTGGAGATGTGCGAGAAGGCTGAGTCCTCGAACCCGAGCTGGCGCACGGCCGCGGCGGAGTCGCCGCCGCCGATGACGGTGAGCGCGCCAGCGGACGTGGCCTGCGCCACGGCGCCGGCCAGCACCTTCGTGCCGTCGGCGTAGGGCGCCATCTCGAAGGCACCCATGGGTCCGTTCCAGAAGACGGTGCGGGCACCGTCGAGCGCGGCGGCGAACTCCTGTGACGCACCCGGGCCGATGTCGAGACCCATGGCGTCGTCGCCGATGGCGTCCGCCGGCACGACCTCGTGGTCCGCGTCGGCGGAGAACTCCGACGCGGCGACGACGTCCCGAGGCAGGAGGACCTGGATGCCCGCCTCCTCGGCGGCGTCGAGGTACCCCTGGACGGCGCCGACCTGGTCCGCCTCGAGGAGGGACCGGCCGACCGAGGACCCGCGGGCCGCGAGGAACGTGAACGCCATCCCGCCGCCCACGAGGAGGGTGTCCCCGGAGACCAGGAGGTCGCTGAGGAGGTGGTCGATGACACCGAGCTTGTCGGAGACCTTGGAGCCGCCGAGAGCGACGACGTACGGCCGCTCCGGGTCCTTCGTCAGGCGCTCCAGCACCTCGAGCTCGTCGGCGACGAGCAGGCCCGTGGCGCTCTCGAGGCGCTGCGCGACGTCGACGACCGACGCCTGGGTGCGGTGGAGGACGCCGAACCCGTCGGAGACGAACGCGGCGGCCCCGCTCGTGGCGCCGCCCGGCCCCCGCCCGGCCGACGACGTCACGAGCGCCACCAGCTCGTCGGCGAGCGCGCCCCGCTCCGCGTCGTCCTTCGACGTCTCGCGCGGGTCGAAGCGCAGGTTCTCCAGCAGCAGCAGCTCCCCGCCGGACAGCGCCCCGGCGGCCTCGCGGGCCTGCTCGGACGTCGGTCCGTCGCCCCCGGCGAAGGTCACCGTGCGGTCCCCCAGCAGCTCCTGGACGCGCACCGCGACGGGGGCGAGCGAGGACTTCTGCTCGAACTCCCCCTTCGGGCGACCGAGGTGGGCGCACACCACGACCGCGCCGCCGGCGTCGAGGAGCGCCTCCCACGTCGACACCGAGGCGCGGACCCGGCCGTCGTCGGTGATGGTGCGCGCGTCGTCGTCCCCGCTGAGCGGGGTGTTCAGGTCGCTGCGCACCAGGACCGCCGTGCCGGCGAGGTCACCGTCGTGGTCGTCGAGGAGCTGCTGGAGGGAACGCACCGGTCTCAGGCCCCGACGAAGGCGACGAGGTCCACGAGCCGGTTGGAGTAGCCCCACTCGTTGTCGTACCAGCCCACGACCTTCACCTGGTCACCGATGACCTTGGTCAGACCGGAGTCGAAGATGCACGACGCCGGGTCGGTGACGATGTCGGAGGAGACCAGCGGTGCGTCGCTGTAGTCGAGGTACTTCGACAGCGAGCCGGACTCCGCGGCTGCCTTGAAGGCCGCGTTGACCTCCTCGGCCGAGGTCTCGCGGCCGACCGTGACGGTGAGGTCGGTGGCGGAGCCGGTGGGCACGGGCACGCGGAGCGCGTAGCCGTCGAGCTTGCCCTTGAGCTGCGGGAGCACCAGGCCGATGGCCTTCGCGGCGCCCGTGGAGGTGGGGACCACGTTGATGGCCGCGGCCCGTGCGCGGCGCAGGTCCTTGTGGGGGGCGTCCTGCAGGTTCTGGTCCGCGGTGTAGGCGTGGACCGTCGTCATGAGGCCCTTCTCGATCCCGAAGGTGTCGTCGAGGACCTTCGCCAGGGGCGCCAGGCAGTTCGTCGTGCAGGACGCGTTGGAGATGATCTGGTGGTTCTCGGCGTCGTACTGGTCGTCGTTGACGCCCAGGACGATCGTGAGGTCCTCGCCCTTGGCGGGGGCGGAGATGATGACCTTCTTCGCGCCGGCGTCGAGGTGCGCCCGTGCCTTGGAGGCGTCGGTGAAGAAGCCCGTGGACTCGAGCACCACGTCGGCGCCCAGCTCCCCCCAGGGCAGGTTGGCAGGGTCGCGCTCGGCCAGCGCCTTGAAGGTCTGCCCGCCGGCCGTGATCGTGCCCTCGCCGGCGGTCGCGCCGCCCTCGAGGCGCCCGAGCACCGAGTCGTAGGCCAGCAGGTGCGCCAAGGTCTGGTTGTCGGTGAGGTCGTTGACCCCCACGACCTCGACGTCAGCACCGGATGCCTGCACGGCGCGGAAGAAGCTACGGCCGATGCGGCCGAAGCCGTTGATGCCCACGCGGATCGTCATGGAGATCCTCCTTCGAGGTTCGTCGTTGGTGCTCGATGTCACCTCCGACCCTAGGGGATGCGGGCGCTGCGGCGGCTCGGGCCCCGTCCGGGGCTCGACCTCCGCGGTGGCCGTGGCCTGCCTCAGGCGTCGAGCATGTCCGGTGTGAGGTTGGCGTCGGTCCCCGGGAGACCCTCGAGCTCGGCGTGACGGTCCGCCATGGCCAGCAGCCGGCGGATGCGCCCGGCCACGGCGTCCTTGCTCATCGGCGGGTCCGCCAGCGCCCCCAGCTCCTCGAGGGAGGACTGCTTGTGGGCCAGACGCAGGTGACCGGCCGCGGCGAGGTGGTCCGGGACGGTGTCCCCGAGGATCTCCAGGGCCCTCTCCACCCGCGCGGACGCCGCCACCGCGGCCCGGGCGGAGCGTCGCAGGTTCGCGTCGTCGAAGTTCGCCAGCCGGTTGGCCGAGGCGCGCACCTCGCGGCGCATGCGCCGCTCCTCCCACACCATCACCGCGTCGTGGGCGCCCATGTGCGTGAGCAGGTCGCGGATGGCGTCACCGTCGCGGACCACCACGCGGTCCACGCCGCGGACCTCCCTCGCCTTCGCGGCGATGGACAGCCGGCGTGCGGCACCGACCAGCGCGAGGGCCGCCTCGGGGCCCGGGCACGTGATCTCCGCCGCGGCGCTGCGCCCCGGCTCGGTGAGCGAGCCGTGCGCGAGGAAGGCGCCGCGCCACGCGGCCGCGGCGTCACCGACGCTGCCGGAGACGACCTGGGCGGGCAGCCCCCTCACCGGGCGACCGCGCAGGTCCAGCAGACCGGTCTGGCGCGCCAGGGCCTCACCGTCTCGGACGACCCGGACGAGGTAGCGCGAGCCCTTGCGCAGCCCCCCGCCGGCGACCACGAGCACCTCGGACGTCGCGCCGTAGACCTCGGAGAGCTCACGGCGTAGCCGGCGCGCGGTGCTGCCGAGGTCCAGCTCCGCCTCGACGACGACGCGCCCGGAGATGATGTGCAGCCCGCCGGCGAAGCGCAGGAGCGCCGAGACCTCCGCCCGACGCTCGGCCGACCTCAGCACCTGCAGTCGGCTCAGCTCGTCCTTGACCTGCGCCGTCAGTGCCATGAGCGGCATCCTGCCACCGGCGGGGCGACCTTCGCGGGCGTTGGCCGGGGACGAAAGCGACACCTGGCCGGCTGCGGCGGGGCCCACGCCGGCCGCTGCCGCCACTCTCAGCCGGGCGCGAGCACCTCGTCGAAGGCGTCGCGCAGGGCCGCCGCCAGACGCAGGGGGTCGTGGACGGGGACGATGCCCGCGGACAGCGAGCGCAGCACGAGCGCTGCGCCGAGCCGGCGCGACTGGTGGGCCAGGTCGTCGAGCAGGCCCTGGTCGACCGGGGGCGGGCGCACCGTCCCCCCGAGGGTCACGTCCACCGGCAGCCGGGCGCCGGCGTGGTCGGCCCTCGACAGCACGACGGGGTCGACGACCACCACGTCGAGCCGCAGCGTGGGCGCGTGGTCCGCGAGGGCCCGCAGGTGGTCGGCGGGGCTCATGCCGCTGGACTCCTGGGCGGGGGCGGACAGGTTCATCACCAGGGCCCGTCGCGCAGCCGTCGTCGTGATCGCCTCGCTGAGCCCGGGCACGAGCAGGTGCGGGATGACCGAGGTGAACCACGACCCAGGACCCAGGACCACCCAGTCCGCGGCGCGCACCGCCTCCAGGACCTCCGGGCGGGCCGGTGGTGAGGAGGGGACGAGGCGGACGCGGTGGACCCGGCCCGACGTCGTCGCCACGGAGGCCTGGCCCGAGACGACGTACCGGGGGCCGCCGTCGCCGTCGACGTCGGCCTCGATGCCCAGCGGCACCGAGGACATCGGCAGCACCCTGCCGCGCGCCCCGAGGAGCCGGGCGACGAGGTCGAGGCCCTCCACGGTGTCGCCGAGCTGCTGCCACAGCGCGGAGATGAGCAGGTTGCCGACCGCGTGACCGTCCAGGGGCCCCTGGGAGGCGAAGCGGTGCTGCAGCACGCGGGCCCAGGTGCGCCCCCACTCGGTGTCGTCGCACAGCGCCGCGAGGGCCATGCGCAGGTCGCCCGGCGGGAGGACCCCGAGCTCGGAGCGCAGCCGACCCGACGACCCCCCGTCGTCGGCGACGGTGACGACCGCCGTCAGGTCCTCGGTGAGGTGGCGCAGCGCCGCGAGCGTCGCCGCCAGCCCGTGCCCACCGCCGCACGCCACCACGGCCGGGCCCGGCGCACGCTCCTGCGTCGCGCGCCGGCGGCCGGGGCGCCGGCTCGGCGGCTCCCCCGGCGGGGGGCCCGACGCCTGGCTCACTCGCGGCCCAGGTCTCGGTGGGTGACCCGGACGATGACGTCGGCCGCCGGCGGGGCGTCCGCGGCGGCGGCCTCGTCGAGGGCGCCCGGGGCGGCGTCCACGTCGGGGCCGCGCGCGAGCAGCTCGGCGAGGCGCTCGCTGATCGCCACCGACCGGTGCTTGCCCCCCGTGCAGCCGACGGCGACGGTGACGTAGCTGCGGTTCTCGCGCCGGTACCCCGCGATGACCGGCTCGAGGGCGGCCGCGTAGCGCCGGCAGAACTCCTCCGCGCCGTCCTGGGCGAGGACGTAGTCCGCGACGGGCGCCTCGCGCCCGGTGTGCCCGCGCAGCTCCGGGACCCAGAACGGGTTGGGCAGGAACCGCACGTCGACGACGTGGTCGGCGTCCGTCGGCAGGCCGTACTTGAAGCCGAAGCTGACCAGCGTGAGGCGCAGGCGGGTGCGTTCGTCGGACCCGAAGAGGTCTCCGACGGTGGCGCCGAGCTGGTGGACGTTGCGGTCGGACGTGTCGATGACGACGTCCGCGGCCGCCCGCAGGTCGCGGAGCATCTCCCGCTCGGCGACGATCCCGTCGAGGACGCGGCCGTGCTCCTGCAGCGGGTGCGGCCGGCGCACGGACTCGAAGCGGCGCACGAGCACGTCGTCGCTCGCCTCCAGGAAGAGCAGGCGTCGTCGCACCCCCGGGTCGTCGGCCCCCAGCAGCACGTCTGCGAGGTCCCCCTCCGGCCGCGGCGGTGCGTCCTCGCCGGCCGCGGCTCCCGCGAGCCCCGCCAGCGGGTCGACCAGCCCACGGGTGCGCACGTCCAGGACCACGGCGATCCGGGGGACGGCGGTGCCGGCGCGCGCCACGAGACCGGAGAGCGCGCCGAGCATGGACGGGGGCAGGTTGTCCACGACGTACCAGCCGAGGTCCTCCAGCGCGTGGGCCACCGTGGAGCGGCCTGCCCCCGACAGGCCGGTGACCACGAGCAGGTCGACGTGGTCGGCGTCCCCGCCGGGATCGCCCACGACGGTCTGCTTGCGGCGGTCCCCGCTCGCGGCGTCTGCGGGGGGCTCGGCGGTCACCGGTCGGTCCATGGCGCCATGCTCCCAGGCCGCCCGGCCCACCTTGTCGACCGCCGCGGGGGCCGGCGCCGCGGGGGCTGACACGTGGGTTGACGGGGACGCGGCAGGGCGCGCCGGCCCGGTGCCTGCGTCAGGAGTCGACGAGCTCTCCGGTGGTGGGGTTCACCGCCGGGGCCGGCGCCGCGGCGGAGCCGGCTCCCTGGCCACCGAGGGCCGCGACGATCGCACTGGCCGTCGCCGCGCCGACGCCAGGCACCTCCTGGAGCTCCTCGGCGGTGGCGCTGCGCAGCCGCTTGACCGACCCGAAGCGCTTGAGCAGCGCCGCCCGCCGCGCCGGACCGAGCCCGGGCACCGAGTCCAGCGCGGACGTGGTCATCGACCTCGACCGCTTCGCCCGGTGGTAGCTGATGGCAAAACGGTGGGCCTCGTCGCGCACGCGCTGGAGCAGGTACAGCCCCTGCGAGGTGCGCGGCAGCACCAGGGGGAACTCCTCCCCGGGCAGCCACACCTCCTCCAGCCGCTTGGCGAGGCCGCACAGCGCGACGTCGGTGATCCCCAGCTCCGCCATCGCCGCGGCGGCCGCCGCCACCTGGGGCGCGCCGCCGTCGACGACGACGAGGTTCGGCGGGTAGGCGAAGCGGCGCGGGCGCCCGGTGTCGGGGTCCACGCCGGGCGCGACCTCCCCGGAGACCGCGCCACCCTCCGGCGCTGAGGGGCCGCCTCCGGCGAGGGCCCCCGGACCGCTCAGGCCACCATCCTCTGCCTCGTCGACCTCCACCCCTGCCCGCACCAGCGCTGCCTCGGCGCTGGCGGCGTCGCGAGCCTGACGGGCGAAGCGACGGGTGATGACCTCGCGGAGGGAGGAGACGTCGTCGGTGGCGCCGGCCTCGCGCCCGCTGGCGGCCGCGGCCGATGCGGAGAGCCCCCGGACGGCGAAGCGTCGGTACTCGCCCTTGCGCGGGAGCCCGTCCTCGAAGACGACCATGGAGGCGACGACCTCGGTGCCCTGGAGGTTGGAGATGTCGTAGCACTCGATGCGCAGCGGCGCCTCGTCCAGGTCCAGCGCCTCCTGGATCTCCGCGAGCGCCTGGCTGCGGGTGGTGAGGTCCCCGCTGCGGCGGGTCTTGTGCAGCCGCAGGGCCTGCTCGGCGTTGCGGTGGACCGTCTGGGCGAGGGCGCGCTTGTCCCCGCGCTGCGGCACCCGCACGTCCACCGCGGAGCCGCGCAGCCCGGACAGCCACGCGGTGACCTGCGCGACGTCGGCCGGCTCGTCGGGCACGAGGACCTCCCGGGGCACCGCGGAGGACGTGCCGCCGGTGGCCTCGTCGCCGACCTCCTCGCTGTCGCCGTACACCTGCTGCAGCAACGAGGCCACCAGCTGGGGGCGGTCGAGGTCCTCGACCTTCTCCAGCACCCAGCCGCGCTGGCCTCGCACCCGGCCGCCCCGGACGTGGAAGACCTGCACCGCTGCCTCCAGCTCGTCGTCGGCGAGGGCGAAGACGTCGGCGTCGGTGGCGTCGGGCAGCACCACGGCGGACTTCTCGAGGGCCTTGGTCAGGGCGCCCAGGTCGTCGCGCAGGCGGGCGGCGCGCTCGAAGTCCAGCTCGGCGGAGGCCGCCCGCATCTCCTGCTCCACCCGGGCGACGAACCTGCCGGTGCGCCCGGCCATGAAGTCGGAGAGGTCCTCCGCGAGCGCCCGGTGGTCCTCCGGGCTGATCGCCCCGGTGCAGGGCGCGGAGCAGCGGTCGATGTACCCGAGCAGGCACGGGCGCCCCACCTGGGCCGCGCGCTTGAACACCCCGGCGGAGCAGGTGCGCACGGGGAACACGCGCAGGAGCAGGTCGACGGTCTCGCGGATGGCCCAGGCGTGGGTGTAGGGACCGAAGTACCGGGTGCCCTTGCGCTTGGCGCCGCGCATCACCTGGACCCGCGGGAACTCCTCCCCCATGGTGATCGCCAGGTAGGGGTAGGACTTGTCGTCGCGGTACTTGACGTTGAACCGCGGGTCGTACTCCTTGATCCAGGAGTACTCGAGCTGCAGGGACTCCACCTCGGTGG
>JARIBR010000084.1 GCA_029258695.1 Quadrisphaera sp. | reverse complement strand
GGTGGATGCTTCCCACCAGCGGCCAGGTCACCGTCTGCAGCCCGGTGTGGGGGTGGGGCAGCACCCGCATGTCGACGTGCTGGGGCCCCATCCGGTCGAGGAAGCACCAGGCACCGACCATCGGCAGTGTCCGGTGCGGCAGCCACCGGGTCACGCTCATGCCGCGGACGCCGCCGAGGGGGACGTCGCGGCCGTCCAGGAGCTCGGTCACCGGGCCGGGGTGCGCTGTCATGAGCCCATGGTGATCGACGCCGGGTCCCGACGCCAGGCCCCGGCAGGTGGTCCGCACCCGCGACGCGACGCCGTGGTCGCGCGCCGCCCTAGGTTGTCCGGGTGATCCCCGCCCGGCTCGACCTCGTCGAGGACGTCCTCGACGGCTGCTCCTCCGACCGTCGCCAGCTCTTCGAGCTGCGGGTCGAGCGGCGGTGGCCGGACCTCGTCGAGGGTCTGGAGGCGGTGTACCCCCCCGAGCAGGCCGCGGCGCTGGCCGCACGGCTGCTGCGCGCCGCCGCGACCACCCACCGGGACCGCCCGGACGACCTCGCGCGCCTCGACATCGCCCGCGAGCTGCGCCCGGACTGGTTCCAGAGCCCCGAGCAGGTGGGGTACGCCGCCTACGCCGAGCGGTTCGCCCCGTCCACCGAGTCGGACGCGGAGGGCTCCACCGGCGGGGCCCCCACCACCGGCCTCGACGGGGTCCGTCAGCGCATCCCCTACCTGCGAGAGCTCGGCGTCACCTACCTGCACCTCATGCCGCTGCTGCTGCCCCGTGAGGGCGACGCGGACGGGGGGTACGCCGTGGCGGACTACCGCCAGGTCCGCCCCGACCTGGGCACCACCGAGGACCTCGCGGCGCTGGCCGCGGAGCTGCGCGCCCACGGCATCTCCCTGGTGCTCGACCTCGTGCTCAACCACGTCGCCCGCGAGCACCCGTGGGCGGTGGCCGCCCGCGCGGGCGAGCAGCGCTACCGCGACTACTTCCACGTCTTCGACGACCGGGCGCTGCCGGACGCCTACGAGGCGACGCTGCCCGAGGTCTTCCCCGACTCCGCCCCCGGCAGCTTCACCTTCGAGCCCGAGCTGGGTGAGGCCGGCGCCTGGGTGTGGACGACGTTCAACTCCTTCCAGTGGGACGTGGACTGGGCCAACCCCGACGTCTTCGCCGAGTACGCCGACGTCGTGCTGTTCCTCGCCGGGCTCGGCGCCGACGTGCTGCGCCTGGACGCCATCGCGTTCCTCTGGAAGCGCCTGGGCACGAACAGCCAGAACCAGCCGGAGGTCCACGCCCTGACCCGGGCGCTGCGCGCGCTGGTGCGGATCTGCGCGCCGGCGACGGCGTTCAAGGCCGAGGCCATCGTCGGCCCGGCCGACCTCGTCGCCTACCTGGGCACCGGCACCCACCACGGCAAGGTCAGCGACCTCGCCTACCACAACAGCCTCATGGTGGCGGTGTGGTCGATGCTCGCCGCCCGCGACGTGCGCCTGGCCGTCCGCGCGCTGCGGGCCCTGCCCCCGGTCCCAACGTCGGTGGCGTGGGTGACGTACGTGCGCGGCCACGACGACATCGGGTGGGCGGTCGACGACGCCGACGCCGCCGCCGTGGGGCTCGACGGCGGCGCGCACCGGCGCTTCCTCTCCGACTGGTACTCCGGGCACGTCCCCGGGTCCTGGGCGCGCGGGCTCGTCTTCCAGGAGAACGCGGCGACGGGTGACCGGCGCATCAGCGGCACCGCCGCTGACCTCGCCGGGCTCGCCGCCGGGGACCCCCACGCGGTCCCCCGCCTGCTGCTCGCCCACGCGGTCGTCTACGGGTGGGGCGGGATCCCCGTGCTGTGGTCCGGCGACGAGCTGGGCCTGCTCGGGGACCCGGGCTGGGCGAGCGAGCCCGGGCACGAGGACGACAACCGGTGGGCGCACCGCCCGCGGATCACCGAGCGTGCGCTCGCCGCGAGGCGCGCCCCCTCCGGCCCGGCCTCCGAGATGTTCGCCGGGCTGCGCCACCTCGGCGCGGTGCGCGCGTCCCTGCCGCACCTGCACGCCTCCGTGGCCAGCGAGGCCCTCGAGCCCTCCGACCCCGGCGTCCTCGCGGTCGTCCGGCGCCACCCCGTCGGCACGTTCCTGGGCCTGTACAACGTCACCGACACCTGGCGGCCCTTCCCCGGCGCGCGCCTCGACGCCCTGGGGCTGCGCGACGGCGTGGACGCGCTGGCCGGCGGACCTCCGCCATGGGGCGGCGACGGCCAGCTGTGGCTCCCACCGCTGCGGGCGTGCTGGCTGGTGGACGCCGCACCGACCCGCCCGCCGACCCCCCGCGATAGCGTTCGAGCCCACGGCGAGGAGGGCGTGTGAGCGATCGAGGCGTCGCAGCGCTGGTCCCCCCCGAGGACCCGCGCTGGCACGAGGCCCTGCGCGAGCTCCGCCACGACGTCTACCACCGGCCGGAGTACGTCACCCACGACGCGGCCGGGTCCGGGGAGCCGCGGGCCTTCCTCTACCGGCAGGGGGCTCACGTCCTGCTCGTCCCGCTCGTGCTGCGGACCATCCCGGGCACCGACCAGGTGGACGCCACATCCCCCTACGGCTACCCGGGACCGGTCGCCAGCGCATCCCTCGACGACGAGCCGTTCTGGGCCACCGCCTGCGCCGCGCTGGTGGCGACCCTGCGCGAGCGCGGCGTCGTCTCGTGCTTCCTGCGCCTGCACCCGCTGCTGGCGCTGCGCCACGACGTCCTCGGCCGTCACGGCCGGCTCGTCCAGCACGGGCACACGGTCTCGATCGACCTGAGCGCGCCCGAGAAGGTGCAGTGGGGCGACGTCCGAAAGCGGGACCGCAACTACGTCAACCGCGCGACCCGGGCGGGGTTGAGCGTCACGGTCGACGACTGGTCCCTGCTCCCGGGCGTCGCGCGCGCCTACGCCGAGACGATGGAGCTGCGGGAGGCCGGCGCGTCGTACCGCTTCGACGCGGCCGACCTCGAGCGCCTGCACGAGGTGCTGGGCGAGGACCTGCACCTCGTGGCCGTCCGCCACGAGGGCGAGGTGGTCAGCGGTGTCCTGGTCCTCGAGCGCGGCGGCATCGTCCAGCTGCACCTGGGCGGGACCTTGGACTCGGGCCGGCACCTGCACGCCGCCAAGCTCGAGACCGACGCGGTGCGCCGGTGGGCCGGCGCCCGGGGGAACACGGTCATGCACCTCGGCGGGGGCCTCGGCGGGCGCGAGGACACCCTCTTCCGGTTCAAGGCGGGGTTCTCCAGCGCGCGCAACCCCTTCTTCACGTGGCGCGCGGTGCTCGACGTCGGCGCGCACGACGCCCTGGTCGAGGCCGCCGGCCACGAGGTCGGCGACCGGACCGGCGGTGACTTCTTCCCGGCCTACCGGCGCGCCGGCAGCGCCTGACGCCACGGCGGCAGCGGCGTGCACGCCGGCGGCGCCGGCTCCTGCCCGGCCGGCGGGGCGCCGTCGCACGCGAGGATCGCCGCGTTCAGGGCGCCGTTGGCGACGAACTGCCCGTTGGCGACGTCGTGGCCCTGCAGGCGCCGCTGCAGCGCGGGGTCGTACCGGCCGAGCTTGACCCAGCCGTCGGAGAACCACCCGGAGCCCTCCCCCGAGCCGTCGACGAACTCCGCGCCGCGACCGGTGCCCGGCGCGCCGTCGGCGTCCTCGCGCGGCGCGGCGGGCCAGACGACCTCGGTGAACGTCGCACCCAGGCCCCCGACCGTGCTGGCGGGCCACCCGGCGTCGCGGTCGTGGGCCTCCACGAGATAGGCGACCACGTTGTTGCCGTGCGCGACGTCCTGGCCGGGCTCGCGGTAGCTGCCCCACTCATCGCTCCAGAACAGCGCTCCTGCCGCCTCCTCGCTGGGGACGAGCTGCGCGGCGAGGGAGTGCCGCTCCCCGCTTCCGCCCTCGGTGATCGCGCGGACGACCTCCGCGCAGCGGGTCCGCCGCTCGCCGTCGCCGGTGAGGCGGTAGAGGTCCATGGCGATGAAGGCCCAGTGCGCGGACATGTGGGTGCGCTCGCGGTAGACGGTGCCCTCGGGGCCGCGCGAGAACCACTTGTCGAACACGTCACGCTCGACGAAGCCCACCAGCGCGTCGACCCGCGCCGCGGTGGCCGGGTCCGCGGTGGCCCCGCCGCTCGCCGACGCGACGGCCAGCAGGTGCGTGCCGTAGCGCCACAGGTAGCTCTCGAACAGGGGCACCTCCTGGCCGGCGACGTCCTCGCGCGCGGAGACCCAGCCGCGATAGCCGTCGCCGTAGCGGCTGTCCGTCAGCTCCGGCGACGGCCTCGCGGTGGCGACGACGCCCTCGAGCAGGGTCAGGCCGTCGCTGAGGTAGGCGGTGTCGCCGCTGGCACGGTAGGCGGCGGTGAGGGCGTCGACGGAGTACGCCAGGGGGTAGTGGTCCCAGCTGTCGGGGCTCGCGCTCAGCGCCACGGCGGCGGGGCGCTCCCTCGACCAGTCCGCGTCGAACCGCTCCAGCCAGCGGTCCGCCGGCCACAGCACCTCGGCCCCTCGACCGCGGCCAGCGGTGTCGCCCGTGCTGCCCTCGACCGGGTCGCCGGCGGACCCGGCAGCGATGAGGTCCTCGGCGTCGGCGCCCGCCCCGACGCCCCCGCCCCACGGCAGGAGCGTGGTGCCCGCGAGGACGAGCCCGACGACGACCAGGGCCACGGCCCAGACCGAGGCGACGCGGGCCCCGGACCGCGGCGTCGCCGAGGCGTGGCGGCCCCGGACCCCGCGGTGGTCCGCAGCCCAGCGGCGCTCGCTCATCGCCCCGTCCGCCCGGGCGCGCCCACCAGCGGGCGCCCGCGGACGTCCCCGCCGTCGCTCTCGCGGGCTGACGGCGAGCCGCCCACGAGACCGCCGGCGGCGAGCGCGGCGAAGCACCACGCGAGGCGGGCGTCGTAGTAGTCACCGGAGAAGGCGCTCGCGAGCACGACGTACCCGCTCGCCGCGACGAGGGCGCCGGTCACCGCGTCCCACGGCCGGCGGGCGAGCACCGTGCGCGCCCAACCCACGACGGCCACCGCGAGGAGGGTGACGCCGACGAGCCCGCCCTCGGCGACCACCGCGAGCGCGACGTTGTGGGGGTACTCCACGCCCAGGCCCTGACCCACGGAGCCGTAGAACCCGTCGAGGCCGGCCCCCAGCACCGGGTGGGCCGCGGCGAGGGCCAGGGCGGTGGCCCAGATCTGCGGGCGTCCCGAGGTGTAGCCGCTCTCCAGCGTCTGCTCGACGAACCGGGCCGCGACGAGGTCGGCGAACGGCGGGAAGGCCAGCGCCGCCACCCCCACCCCGGCCGCCACCAGCGCGACCGCGGCGACGGCGCTCGCCCCCACCCGCACGCGCCGCCGCAGGACCACGAGCGCCACGACGGCGACGGCCACCGCCGCCACCAGACCCCCGCGGGAGCCGGAGAGCACCGCGGCGACGAGGAGCAGGGGCGTGCTCGCCGCGAGCCACCGCGGAGCGCCGGTGGCGAGCAGGGCGGCCAGCGCGATCAGCCCCAGGACCTCGACGCGCACGAAGACGTTGGGTCCTCCCCCGAAGGCGGAGAACCGGCCCTGGTCCCCCGGCCCGGCGACCAGCGCGGCCACGGCGTAGACGCACGCCGCGACCCACAGGAACCACGCGGCGGCGCGTCCGGTCGCGCGTCCGTGGCCGCGGGCGAGCAGGTAGGCGGACAGCGCCAGGACGGCGGTGGCCACCACGTCGAGGCCCACCGGCCCCACCCGTGAGCCGGCGGGGGCCCACAGCGCGGAGCCGAGCTGGTAGAGGAAGAACACGAGCGCCGCGACCACCCACCCCTCGCCGGGCACCGGGGTGGTGGGCGTGGCGGTGGTCGGAGCGGTGGTCGCGGTGGTGGGCGTGGCGGTGGTCGCATCGCCGAGGACCCACCGGCGTCGCCCCACCTCGTGGACGACGAGGGCGAGCAGCAGCGGCAGCGCGAGCACGCGCAGGTCGAGCGCTGCCCAGGGCTCCGGGACCGCGGTGGCCAGCCCCGCGCGGTCGAGCCCGTAGCGCCCGGCGTAGGCGATGAGCATCAGGAGCAGCAGCGGGGCCAGCAGGGTGGCACGGACCGGGGTGGACGTCGGCGCGGCCCGCGCCGCCCGGCCCACCGACCGGGGCCGGGACGACCGAGGTCCCGCAGCGAGCGCCACGAGCGCTCCCAGCAGGGCGGCGCCGTAGCCGGCCAACGACCCGTAGGCGGCGCCGAGCCCGCCGAGGCCGGGGATCAGCGTGACGTAGGCGGTGACGCTGACGACGAACCCGCCGACCTCGACACCCGACGCGGTGCCCGCGCGGCCCTGGGCGATGAGCCCGGTGATCACCAGCTGGCTCAGCCCGAGGACGGCCGCCGCGACCACCAGGGGCACCACGAGCGCTCCGGCCGCGGCGTACCCCTCACCGAGGAGCGGCACGAGCACCGCGCGCACGGCGACCGCGACGAGCGCGCCGGCGACGACCAGGAGTGCGGCGGTGAGCACCAGCGGGCGCAGCAGCGACAGCTCCCCGCGCTGGTGGGCGAGGCGCCAGCGGCCCAGGCGCGAGTCCGCCCAGGCCTGCACGGGCCACGCCACGAGCTCGGTCATCGTCGCCACGCTGGCGTAGACCCCGAGCGCGGCCGGCGAGGCCAGGCCCACGAGGAGCAGGCGGTCCAGCCGCAACGATCCCGCGAGCGCCAGGCTGGAGGGCAGGAGGACGAGGCCCTCGCGGCGCGCGGCGGTCCGCCGCGGCGGCGCCTCGGCGTCATCGGCGTCGGCCCTGGCGTCATCGGCGTCGTCGCCGGTCTCCGCGGCCTCGGCGGCACGAGCACCCGTCCCGGGGACCTGCGCCTCGACGACCCTCGTCCACCGGCGCCAGCACACCGCCACGGGCACGGCGGTGACGAGCACGTATCCGGCGACCCACACCACGACCTCGTCGACGCCGCCGGCGAAGAGCCCGGCGGCCACGACGAGCAGGGCCCCCTGGCTGGCGATCGTCATCACCAGGAAGCCGCGCTGACGGCCGCTGGCGATGGCGATGGCGCGCAGCGCCCGCAGGGCGGCGTTGGCGACGGCGAACGCCGCCACCACCAGCAGACCCGTGCGCCAGAGCGGCGGCAGCGGGGCGAGGGCCCCGAGCGCGGCGAGGGCGATCGCCACGACCACGGGCCGGCGCAGCAACGACCTCGCGCCGGTCAGCCCGGCGCGTGCGGAGGCGCCGGCGTAGGTGGTCACGAGGCTGCGGTCGGTGCCCAGCAGCAGCAGCAGCGTGGTGAGGTACCCGGTCTGCAGGGCGAGGGCGAGCTCGCCGCGACCCGACGGGTCCAGCGCGCGTGCGGCCAGGACGTTGACGACGAACGCCGTCCCCGCGGCCGCGAGCTGCGCGAGGAGCAGCTGTGAGGACGGGTCGTCCCACAGCGCGCGCACCGCGGCCGCGGGTCGGCGCGCCGCTGCGGCCTCCGGGTCGTTCGCGGTCACCGGGCCCTCTCGCGCCCGCCGCCCGGGTCGGCGAGCACCACGACGCCGACCCCGACGCCGGACGGCGAGACCCGCTGCAGCTCGCGCAGGGCGCTCGCGGCCTCGCTCTGGCGGGTGACGCCCCGGCGCACCACGAGCACCGGCTGCGCGCCGACGGACGCGGTGACGGCTGCGGCGTCGGCGAAGGGCAGCACCGCGGGCGCGTCGAGCACCACCACGTCGGCGCGCTCCTGCAGAGCGGCCACGACCTTGGCCATGGGCTCTGAGGTCAGCAGCTCTCCGGCGTCGGCCCCGGCGCCGCCACCGGGCAGCAGCGCGAGCCCCGGCTCACCGCTGCCGGTGAGCGCCTCCTGCACGCTGCACCGTCCGCGCAGGACCCCCGGCAGGCCCGCGCGCAGCGCCGCGCCGTCGGCGGCGTCGTCGTCAGGCCTCCCGCGCAGGTGGGCGTCGAGGAGAGCCACCCGTAGGCCTCCGCGCGCGAGGGTGACCGCGAGCCCGCGCGCGACCTCGCTGGCCCCCTCGGCGCTGCGGGCGCTCGTGACCAGGACGGTGCGCTGGTCCCCGCCCTGGGCGAGCAGGGAGGTGCGCAGGCGCCGGAAGCCCTCGGCGGCCGGACCCTCGCTCGCCGCTGCGCCCGCGTGACGGCGCAGCCGCTCGGCGGTGACGGGCAGCTCGGCGAGCAGGACCGGGGAGCGGCCGTCGCCGTCGGGGGTGCTCGGGGCGGAGCGCACCCGAGGGTCGGTGCCGTCGCGCAGCAGGGCCAGCGCGATGCCGGCTGCGAGGCCGAGCGCCGCGCCGAGCAGGGCCGTGGACAGCGCCCCGAGGAGACCCACGGGTGGCTCGAGCACCGCCGGCTGGGCGACGACGAGGCCCGGGCCCTGCGGGCTCACCTCGTCGACGAGATCGATGAGCTGCTCGGACGCGCTGGTGGCCTTGGCCCTCGCCACCTCCGGGACGCGGTCGCGCGCGGTGAGGACGAGCAGGAGGGACTCCGGCGACGTGCTCGCCGACAGGTCGCGCGCGAGCGAGCGGGCGTCACCCGCCCCCAGGTCGTCGGCGACGGCGCCGGCGATGCGCGGGCTCGTCGCCAGCTCGCCGTAGGAGGCCAGGTGCTCACCGGCGAGCTCGGTGCCCGAGGTGGCGTCGGCGGGGTCCGCGGTCTCGAGGATGAGGGTGGTGCTCGCCGACCGGCTGGTGTCCAGCAGGCTCACGCCGACCGCGACGAGCGCCCCCAGCAGGCACAGCGCGAGCACCGAGCGCCACCGCCGGCGCAGCACGTCCGCGTACTCAGGCAGACCCATCGCGCCCTCCCGGCGCCACCGCGGGCTCCGGCGGGCAGGGCCGGGTCGCCGCGGGGAGGACCGCGTCGGCGAAACGGGCGTACAGCGCCTCGCGGGAGAAGCGCCGCCGCGCCAGCTCTCCCGCCGCGGCCCGAGACCCGGCCAGCCAGGTCTCGTCGCGCAGGCGCGCCACCAGCGTGCGCGCCGCCGCGGGCAGGTCCTCCCGCGGGAGCACCAGACCGGCCCCGGTCCGGTGGAGCAGGTCGGCCTGCCAGCCGTCGTGGTTGATGAGCAGGCTGCGACCGGCGGCGAGGGCGTCGAAGAACTTGTTGGCGGAGTTGTCGACCATGCCGGTGGTCGTGAAGACGCTGGAGGCGAGCGTGGCGGCCGACAGCGCCGCCGGCACCGACGCCTTGGGCACGGGCCCCTCGACGAACACCGAGGACCCGAGGACCCCGAGCTCACCGGCGAGGGCCTCCACCTGGTCGCGCTCGCGTCCCGAGCCCAGCAGCAGGAAGGCGACGTCGGCGTCGAGCGCGGCGACCTCGGCGGCCAGGCGCACGAGCCACCCGACGCCGTTGACGAGCCCGAAGGTGCCCGCGTAGAGCACCAGGGGCCGGTCACCGAGCCAGGGGCGTGCCGCGCGGAAGGCCGCTCCCGCCTGCGCGGGCACGTCGAAGCGGTCGAGGTCGCACCCGTTGGGCACCTCGGCGATCTGCTCGCGCGGGTACCCGTGGGCGGCGACGCCGTCCGCCATCCCCGGTGACAGGGCGATGACGGCGTCGGCGTGGCGGTAGGCGAAGCGCGCCAGCGCCCTGGCGGCCGCCTTCGCCAGCGGGTGGCGCAACGCCCCGACCTCGATGGGGAGCTCGGGCCACAGGTCGCGGACCTCGAAGACGAACCGCGCCCGGCGCACGCGGGCGGCGACCACCCCGGGCACGGCCACGGTCAGCGGCGTGCTCGTGGCGAGCACCACGTCAGGCCTCACCGCCGCGGCCCGCCACGTCGAGGCCAGGGCGAAGCGCGCGAAGGCGGCGATGCGCGCGCGGTAACCCATCTCGTTGGCGTAGGGCACCGGCAGCGCGTGGACGTGGATGCCCGCGACGAGCGACGTGCGCCACCGCCGCGACGGCCGGGGCGCGTCGACGTCGGTGGTGATCATGTGCACCTCGTGGCCGTCGTCGACGAGGCGCCGCGCCATCTCGTAGGAGCGCGTGCCGCCGCCGCCGGGGCTGTCCGGGGTGGTGAAGTACTGGTGGACGTAGGCGATGCGGGCCGCGCTCACGGCGTCCCCCCCTCGACGGTGCCGGTGAACCAGCCCTCGGCCGACGGGTCGAGGGCCCCGGAGCGCGACAGCACCGAGGGCACCGTCGCGGCCAGGATGCGCAGGTCCAGCGCCAGGCTGCGGCGCTCGACGTAGGCGACGTCCAGGGCGAGGCGCTCAGGCCAGCCCAGCGCGTTGCGCCCGCTGACCTGGGCCAGCCCGGTAATGCCCGGGCGGACCTCCAGGCGACGGGCCTGCTCGGCGGAGTAGAGCGGGACGTAGTGCGGGTAGAGCGGGCGGGGGCCCACGAGGGACATCTCACCGCGCAGCACGTCGACCAGCTGGGGCAGCTCATCGACGCTGGACGCCCGCAGGAGCGCTCCGAGGCGGGTGGTCTCCGGTTCGCCGTGGGGCCCGGGGGCCATCGTCCGCAGCTTGTGGATGGTGAAGGGGCGCCCGTGGCGGCCGGCGCGCTCCTGGCGGAAGAGCACAGGGCCACCGTCGAGGACGCGCACCGCGCCCGCGGCGAGCGCCAGCACCGGGGAGGTGAGCGCGAGCAGCGCGCCGGCGGCCACGACGTCGAGCGTCCGCGACGCGGCGTCACCGACCGTGCGGGTGCGGGCCCTCGAGCGGGGTCGGGCCGTCGCACGCACCAGGCCGATCACGCGGCGACCCCGCCCGTGCCGATCGGAGCACCCGGCCCGATGCTCCGGCGCGCGCCCGCCAGCACGGCCCGGACCGCGTCGATCACGCGGTCCTGGTCCTCGTCGCTCATCGCCGACCCGCTGGGCAGGGCCACGCCGCGGGCGAAGAGGTCCTCGCAGACGGCGCCGCCGATCATCCGCGCACCGGCGAACACCGGTTGCGCGTGCAGGGGCTTCCACGTCCGCCGCGCCTCGATGCCGAGCGCCGCGAGCTCGGCGCACAGCCGCTGCGGGGTCACTCCCGTCCCACCGGGGTCGAGCAGGACGCAGCTGAGCCAGCGGTTGCTCTCCCCCGCCGGCCCCGAGGGCATCATCGCGACGCCGTCCGCGCCGGTGAAGGCCTGCGCGTAGCGCTCGAAGGTGCGCCGGCGCCGCGCCACCCTGGCCGTGAGGCCGCGCAGCTGAGCGCGGCCCATCGCGGCCAGGAGGTTGGAGAGGCGGTAGTTGTACCCGACCTCCTCGTGCTCGTAGTGCGGCACCGGCTCGCGCGCCTGGGTGGCCAGGTGCCGCGCCCGGTCGGCGCTCGCCGCATCCCGCGCCAGCAGCATCCCCCCTCCCCCCGTGGTGATGATCTTGTTGCCGTTGAAGGAGAGCACGGCGGCGTCGCCGAAGCCGCCCGCGGGGCGACCGCCGCTCGTGGAGCCCAGCGACTCCGCGGCGTCCTCGACCAGGGGCACCCCGGCCCGCGCGCACAGCGGCTCCAGCGCGGCGTAGTCCGCGCACCGGCCGTAGACGTCGACGGCCACCACCGCGACCGGTGGCGCCTGCCCGTCGCGGGCGTCCAGCGCCTGCGCCACGAGCGCCGGGTCCATCCCCCACGTGGTGGGCTCGGAGTCGACGAAGACCGGCTCGGCCCCGAGGTAGGTCACCGCCGCGGCGCTGGCGACGAAGGTGAAGGAGGGCACGAGCACCCGGTCGCCGGCGCGCACGCCGGCGAGCCTCAGAGCGAGGTGCAGCGCCGCGGTGCCGCTGGACAGGGCGACGGCGTGACGCCCGCCCACCACGGCGGCGGTCTCGGCCTCGAAGGCCGCGAGGTCGGGCCCGACGGGGCCGACCCACCCGGAGTCGAAGGCCTCCAGCAGGCTCGCCCGCTCCTGGGCGCCGACGTCGGGGGGCGAGAGCAGCACGGGGCGCGGACCGGTCGCGGCCATCAGGCGCTCACCCGGTGCGGGGCGGCCGCGAGGTCCAGGCCGCCCGCGTCGCGGCACGGCTCGTCCGGGGGCGCCGAGCACAGCTCGCGCAGGCGACGCACGAGGTCCCCGTCGGGGGAGCCCGCCGCCAGCCCGTCCAGGGACGCCGGGTCCAGGCCGGGGACGGTGACGTGGGAGACCAGCGGGTGCACGGGGCGCTCGTCCACCTCGCCGGGCCCGAAGAGGTCCTCGTGGAGCTTCTCCCCGGGGCGCAGCCCGGTGAACTGCACGTCGAGGTCCACCCCGGCGGCCGTCATGAGCCGGTGGACGACGTCGAGGATGCGCACGGGCGATCCCATGTCCAGGACGAGCACCTCGCCCGGCCGGCCGACCGCGCCGGCCTGGACCACCAGGCCGGCGGCCTCCTCCACGGTCATGAAGTAGCGGGTCACGTCGGGATGGGTCACGGTGACGGGGCCGCCGCGCCGGACCTGTTCGCTGAAGGTCGTCAGGACCGAGCCGCGGCTGCCGAGCACGTTGCCGAAGCGCACCGACAGCGCCGTGAGGTCACCTGACCTCGCCGACCACGCCGTGAGGCGCTCGGCGATCCGCTTGGTGTAGCCGAGCACGCTGCACGGGTCGGCCGCCTTGTCGGTGGAGACGTTGACCATGCGCTCCACGCCCCAGGACGTGCAGGCCTCGAGCACGTTGAGGGTGCCGGTGACGTTGGTCTGCAGGCCCTCCCCGGGGTGCATCTCCAGCAGCGGCAGGTGCTTGAGCGCCGCGGCGTGGAAGACGACCTGGGGGTGGTGCTCGGCGAGCACCGCGTGCAGCCGGGCGCGGTCGCGGATGTCGGCGACGACGACGTCGCGCTCGTCGAGCATCGCCCGCCCGCTCAGGGAGAGCTGCACCGCGTGCAGGGCTGACTCGTCGCGGTCGAGCATCACGAGCCTCGACGGCGCGAACGCCGCCACCTGGCGGCACAGCTCCGAGCCGATCGAGCCGCCGGCGCCCGTGACGAGCACGCGGCGGCCGGTGAGGTACCCCGAGATCGCGCCGGCGTCCAGCTGCGCCTCGTCACGGCCGAGGAGGTCCGCGGGCGTGAGCGGGCGCACGTCGCTCATCTCCAGCGGGCGGGTCAGCATCTCACCGGGCGGCGGGAGCACCTTGACGTCGAGGCCCAGCGCGGTCGCGTGGTCCAGGACGTCGGCGACGAGCGCGCGGTCCGCCCGGGCCACGGCGATGACGACCGCGCTCGCCCCGCTCGCGGCCGCGATGTCGGCGAGGTCGCCCCGGCGCCCGCGCACGGGCACGCCGTGCAGGCGCAGCGCCGCCTTGGCGGGGTCGTCGTCGATGAGGGCCACCGGCAGGTACGGGCTGGCCGGCGAGCGCATCATGAGGCGGACCAGCTCCTCGCCCCCCTCGCCGGCCCCCACGACCACGGTCCGCTGCGCCGTGGCTGGCGAGGGACGCAGCGCCAGCACCTGGCGGCGGCGCACGGCCAGGCGCACCCCGACGGCGAGGACCAGCGTGATCGGGACCGCGACGACGACGCCCAGCGGCACCCCGTCGACCACCACGCCGGCGAGCAGGAGCACCACTCCTCCGGCGCCCACCGCGGCGCCGGCGGCGACCACGTCGTCGTCGGAGCCCGGCAGTCGCACCCCCCGCGAGAGGCGCCAGAGCCGGCCGGCGACGAGGTGGGTGGCCAGGGCGGCGGCCACCGCGACCGCGGCGGGGCCGGGCGCGACGACGACCCCGGCGGGACGCGCGAGGACGAGGACGAGGAGCGGGCCCACCACCCAGCCCAGGACGTCCGTGACCACGAGCGGCCATCGCGGCGGCGCCGCGTGGCGCGGAGCCGGCTGCAGGGCGCCTGCGGCCGAGGTGCTCGTGCTGGACAGCGGCGTCGGTGCGTCGATCACTGCTCCACCTCCCTGTGGACCCTCCGTCTTCGTCGGCGGTGGTCGTCACGAAACGTATCCGTTCTGGGCGCCGCTCGGGGATGTTTGGTTCATCCGAGGCCCGAAGTGACGTTGTGTTGCTGATTCGCCACCGTTGTCACGATAGATTGCTCACTGAGAGTCAGATTAAACCACTGAGCGATGAGGTGGCGGGGGGCCTCGTCCAGCCGCCGGCGGGCCGGCCCGAACGACGGGCCGCACCCCGGCGCCCGTCCACCAAGTGAGACACCGCGACCACCTGTTGACGGGCAGACCCACGACCTGCAGACTGCTCCCGACCATCCCGAGCGGCCGAGAGATCTGGCTCGACGACGCCGCAGCAACCACCTCCTCGCAGGGGCCGGTGCTACCGCCAGACCGATGGAGACGGCGCCGATGACTCTTGCTCCCACCGACCACGCCCTGACGCGGTCGGCCGCCCCCGCACCGGTCGACCCGTCACCGACGCGCCCGACCTCGGCCCACGCCGTGAGCCTGCGCGGCTACGGCCGCACGTTCGCCGGCGGGCACACCGTGCTCGAGGACGTCACGCTCGACGTCGCCCCCGGCGAGCTCGTCGCCGTCCTCGGTCCCTCCGGGTGCGGGAAGTCCACGCTCCTGCGGTCCGTCGCCGGGCTCGACGTCGCCACCGCCGGCACGCTCGAGCTGGACGGGACGCCGGTGCGCTCCCACGACCCCCGCTGCGCCGTGGCGTTCCAGGAGCCGCGCCTGCTCCCCTGGCGCGACCTGGCGCGCAACGTCTCCCTCGGCCTGCCGCGCGGCACGCCCGCCGCCTCGGGGCGTGAGCGCGTCGCCGAGCTCCTCGGTCTCGTCGGGCTCACCGCCTTCGCCGGCCACCGCCCGCGCAGCGTCTCCGGCGGGATGGCCCAGCGCGCCTCCCTGGCACGCGCGCTGGCCCGCGAGCCGGGTGTGCTGCTGCTCGACGAGCCGTTCGGGGCGCTGGACGCGCTCACCCGGCTGTCCATGCAGGACCTGCTGCTCGACGTGCTCGCCGCGCGGCCCACCACGGTGCTGCTCGTGACCCACGACATCGACGAGGCCGTGCACCTGGCCGACCGGATCGTCGTCCTCGGGGTCGACGGCGGCGCCGGCACTGGCTCTGCCGCCGGCACTGGCTCTGGCTCCGGCTCCGGCTCTGGCTCTGGGCACCCCGCTCCGGCCCGCATCGCCTCGATCACCACGGTGACGGCGCCGCGCCCGCGCGAGCACGGCGACGCGTCCCTGAACGACCTGCGCGTCGACCTGCTCGGCCGGCTCGGCGTCCACCGCGCACGCGGCTGATCCCCTCTCCGCACCTCCGTCCCGCGCGGTCCTCCGCGACGCCGCTCCCTGCCCCACAGCCCCTGCTCCACCACCCCTGTCTCGTCTCCCCTGCCGAAGGACCCTCATGCGCTCCCCCCGCTCCACGCTCGCCGCCCTGCCCGTCGTGCCCGTCCTGGCCGCCGCCTCGCTCGTCCTCTCCGGGTGCGTCTCCGGTGAGGACGCCACCGGCGAGCCCGCCGCGGCCGCCGCCGAGGCGAAGACCCTCACCGTCGACTTCGCCACCTACAACCCGCTGTCCCTGGTCATCCGGGACCAGGGCTGGCTCGAGGAGGAGCTCGCCGACGAGGGCGTCGACGTCGAGTGGGTGCAGTCCGCCGGCTCGAACAAGGCGAACGAGCTGCTGCGCTCCGGCTCCGCCGACGTCGCGTCGACCGCCGGGTCCGCGGCGCTGCTGGCCCGGGCCAACGGTTCGCCGATCAAGACCGTCGACGTCTACAGCCAGCCGAACTGGTCGGCCCTGGTGGTGCGCGCAGGCTCCGACATCACCGGCCCGAAGGACCTCGTCGGGAAGAAGGTGGCGGCGACCACCGGGACCGACCCGTACTTCTTCCTCCTGCAGAGCCTCGAGGCGGAAGGCGTGGACGTGGCCGACGTCGACGTCGTGAACCTCCAGCACGCCGACGGCCGCACCGCGCTGGACACCGGCCAGGTCGACGCCTGGGCCGGGCTCGACCCGATCATGGCCGCTGCCGAGGCGGAGAGCGGCGACGAGATCGTCTACGAGGACGTCGACCTCAACTCCTACGGCTTCCTCAACGCCACCGAGGATTTCCTCGCGGAGTCCCCCGAGCTGGCGCAGAGCGTCGTCGACGCCTACGAGCGGGCGCGCGCCTGGGCGCAGGAGAACCCGGACGAGACCGCGCAGATCCTCGCGGAGGTCTCCGGCATCGACCTCGAGGTCGCGAGTGCGACGCTGGAGCGCACCACCCTGGACCTCGACCCGGCGCCAGGCCCGGAGCAGGAGGCGGTGCTCGAGGCGATCGGCCCGATCCTCGTCGAGAACGGTGACGTGGCCGACCAGGAGCAGATCGACGACGCGCTCGAGACCCTGTTCGAGCCGTCGCTGGCGAACCGGGCCGCGGAGGGCGGCGCATGAGCGCACCGGCCGCGCCGCCGGCCCGCGAGCAGGTGGCGATCTCCCCCTACGGCGCCAGCGGTGTCGGCTCGGCGTCCCGGCCACGGCGAGCACCGGGCGCGCCCGGCGCGCCGGGGACGGGCTCGCGGCGGCGCGTCACCCACCTAGCCCTCGGTCTCGTCGTCCCGCTCGCCCTGCTCGCGCTGTGGCAGGGCGTGGCGTCCGCCGGCGTCTACGACCGCGTCCAGCTGCCCGCGCCGCTCGCCGTCCTGGCGGCCGGCACCGACCTGTGGGAGCGCGGCCTGCTGCAGGTCTACATCGCGATCTCCACGCAGCGGGTGCTGCTCGGCTTCGTCGTCGGGACTGCGCTGGGCCTGGCGGCCGGCGCCGTCGTGGGGCTCTCGCGCCTGGCGGACGGGCTGCTCGCCCCCAGCATCGGGGCGTTCCGCGCCGTGCCGTCGCTCGCGTGGGTCCCGCTGCTCATCCTGTGGATGGGCATCGGGGAGGACTCCAAGGTCACCCTCATCGCCATCGGTGCGTTCTTCCCCGTCTACACCACCGCCGCCTCCGCACTGCGCCACGTGGACCGTCACCTCGTCGAGGCCGGGCGGGCGTTCGGCCTGCGCGGGGTGCGCCTGCTGCT
>JARIBR010000038.1 GCA_029258695.1 Quadrisphaera sp. | reverse complement strand
CCCGGACGGCGCTGCCGACCCGCCCTGGAGCCTCATGTCCGTCGACGCCCCCGCCCGCCAGCCCGACGCCACGACGTCGTCCGACGCTCCCGCGCGCGCGTCGTCGTCCCTGGAGGAGCGTCGTGCCCGGCGGCGCGCTGCTCAGGCTGCGGCGGGTCCCTCGGAGTTCGCCGACGTGCTGGGACGGGTCCAGGCGTTGGGGTTGATGGAGCGGCGCTACGGCTACTACTGGGTCAAGGCCTCGATCATGGCGCTGGCCCTGGCCGGCGTGGTGACCGGGTTCGTGCTGCTGGGGGACTCGTGGTTCCAGCTGTTGATGGCCGCGGCGCTGGCGGTCATCGCGACCCAGGTCGCGTTCCTGGCCCACGACGCCGGGCACCGTCAGGTCTTCGCCTCCGCGAAGCGCAACGAGTGGGCCTCCCTGCTGCTGGCGAACCTGGTCTCGGGGATGAGCTCGCAGTGGTGGGCGCGCAAGCACACCAAGCACCACTCCGCACCGAACCAGCTGGGCAAGGACCCCGACATCGAGTCCTCGGTGCTGGCCTTCACCCCCGACGCGGCGAAGCGTCGGGGGCCGGTGGGCCGGTGGCTGGGCGCGCGTCAGGGCTGGTTCTTCTTCCCCCTGCTGCTGCTGGAGGGCGCGAACCTGCACGTGCAGAGCGTGAAGTCCCTCCTGGTGCCCGAACCGGTCAAGCGCCGGTGGGTCGAGCTCTCCTTCGTCACGGTGCGCCTGGTGGGATACCTCGCGGCGGTCTTCCTCGTGCTGCCCCCCGGCAAGGCCGCGGCGTTCGTCGGGGTCCAGCTGGGGCTGTTCGGGGTGTACATGGGGTGCTCGTTCGCCCCGAACCACAAGGGCATGCCGCAGGTCCCCGAGGGCTCACGGGTCGACTTCCTGCGTCGTCAGGTGCTCATGAGCCGCAACATCACCGGCAACGCGTGGACATCGTTCGTCTTCGGGGGGCTGAACCACCAGATCGAGCACCACCTGTTCCCCTCGATGCCGCGCCCGAACCTCGCTCGGGCGCGTGCGGTGGTCAAGCCGTTCTGCGCGGAGAAGAACGTGGCCTACACCGAGACCACCGTCTGGGCGTCCTACGCCATCGTGGTGCGTTACCTCAACCGCGTGGGCCTGGGCCAGCGTGACCCCTTCGAGTGCCCCATCCTCGCTAGCCACCGTCCCCGCACCCGCGGCTGACCGCGCGCGGCCCGGCGCCGTGGGCAGCGGGCGGACGTGGGTGGCGGCCAGGGCGGGGCGCCCTAGCCTGAGCCCATGAGCGCCCCTCCCGCCACCGGTCCCCATCCACGCATGCGGGCGGCGCTGACCGACCTGCCAGGCTATGTCCCCGGCGCGAGGGCTCCCGTCCCCGCGGGCGTCACGCCCTACAAGCTCTCCTCCAACGAGAACCCCTACCCGCCCCTGCCGGGGGTGCTCGAGGTGGTCGCCGACGCGGCCGCCGGCCTCAACCGCTACCCGGACGCGGCCGCGACCGACCTCGTGGCGGCACTCGCCACCGCGCTGGACGTGCCGCCCGAGTGCCTGGTGCTGGGCACGGGCTCCGTCGCGGTCCTCGGGCACGTGGTGTCGGCGGCCTGCGAGGCGGGTGACGAGGTGGTTCACGCCTGGCGCTCCTTCGAGGCCTACCCGATCACGGTGACCGTCGCCGGGGGCGTCCCCGTGCCCGTGCCGCTGCTCCCGGACGGGCGCCACGACGTCGACGCCATGATCGCGGCGGTCACCGAGCGGACCCGCGTGGTGCTGGTGTGCACGCCGAACAACCCGACGGGACCGGTGGTGAGCGCCGCCGAGCTCGACCGCCTGCTGGACGCCGTGCCGTCCGACGTCCTCGTCGTCGTCGACGAGGCCTACGTGGAGTTCGTCCGCGACCCGTCCGCGGCGGACGGCCTGGCGGCGTGGCGCGAGCGCGGCAACGTCGTGGTGCTCCGCACGTTCTCCAAGGCCTACGGGCTCGCCGGGCTCCGCGTCGGTCTCGCGCTCGCCCACCCCGAGGTGGCCCGCGTGGTGCGCACCGCCTCGGTGCCGTTCGGCGTCTCGAGCATCGCGCAGCTGGCAGCCACGGCCTCGCTCGCCGCGCGCGAGCAGCTCCTGGAGCGGGTCGACGCCCTGGTCGTCGAGCGCGACCGCGTCGCCGCGGCCCTCGCCGAGCAGGGCTGGGACCTGCCCGAGGCCCAGGCCAACTTCGTGTGGCTCCCGCTGGCGGAGCGGACCGCGGCGTTCGTGGAGGCCGCGGCCG
This sequence comes from Quadrisphaera sp., assembly GCA_029258695.1. Next base: position 4,553 of record JARIBR010000038.1, on the reverse strand, counting down.
GCGTCGGGCTGTCCGTGCGGCCCTTCGCGGGTGAGGGCGTGCGGGTGAGCATCGGCGAGGTCGAGGCCAACGACCGCTTCCTGGGGCTCGCCGCCACCTGGGCCCCCTGACCGGCCCCGCCCCGCGCCGCTCCTCGACCCCACCTCCCCCCGCATCGTGCGCGCACGATGCGGGTCCCGACGCCCGATCCGCAGCATTTTGCGCGCGAATTGCGGGTCCTGGCGCCCGGGTCGCAGCATTTTGCGCGCGAATTGTGGTGGGCGAGGTGGGGAGGCGCGGGGTGGAGAGGTCCGGGGGCTGGGGAGCGACGAGGGCTCAGGCCTCGAAGAGGCCCTCCACGGAGAGGTAGCGCTCCCCCGTGTCGTAGCAGTAGGTGAGCACCCGGGCCCCGTCGGGCAGGTCGGGGAGCTTCTGGGCGACGGCGGCCAGCGAGGCCCCCGACGAGGGCCCCACGAAGATCCCCTCGGTGCGCGCCGCCTCCACCGTCATGGCGTAGGCGTCCTCCTCCGAGACGGAGATGGTGCCGTCCAGGGTCGCGGTGTGCAGGTTGGCGGGCACGAACCCCGCCCCGATCCCCTGCAGCCGGTGCGGCGCCGGCTCCCCGCCGCCGATGACGGGGGACTTGGCGGGCTCCACGGCGTACGTCCTCAGGGCGGGGAAGCGCTCCTTGAGCACCTCGGAGACCCCGGTGATGTGCCCGCCGGTGCCCACGCCGGTGATGAGGGCGTCGATCCCCTCGGGGAAGTCCGCGGCGATCTCCTCCGCGGAGGTGCGGCGGTGGACGTCGACGTTGACCGGGTTGTCGAACTGGCTCGGCATCCAGGCCCCCGGCGTCGCGGCGACGATCTCGCCCGCCCGCGCGATGGCGCCCTTCATCCCGTCGGCCTTCGCCGTCAGCTCGAACCGTGCTCCGTAGGCGGCCAGCACCCGGCGGCGCTCCACCGTCATCGACTCGGGCATCACCAGCAGCAGGTCGTAGCCCTTGACCGCCGCGACCATCGCGAGCCCGATCCCGGTGTTGCCGGAGGTGGGCTCCACGATCGTCCCGCCGGACGAGAGGTCGCCGCGCTCCTCGGCGTCGGTGATCATCGCCAGCGCCACGCGGTCCTTGATCGACCCTCCGGGGTTGGCGCGCTCGAGCTTCATCCACACCTCGACGCGGTCGCCGAACAGGCGTGAGAGCCGCACGTGGGGCGTCCCGCCGATGGTGTCGAGGATGCTGGTCGCCTTCATGGGTCCTCCGCGAGGGGTCGGCGCGCCGCGGCTGCGGAACGCTCTCAGATGTGGAACTCCAGAGCGGGCTCCCCGTCATCCCCGTCACCCACGGGGAGCACCTCGTCACCGAGATCGTCACCCGAGCGCGGGCGCAGCCGGTCGATCCCGGCGCTGGTCGAGACCAGCGACCCGGGCGGGACGCTGCGCGTGAGCCACACGTTACCGCCGATGCGGCTGCCCGCGCCGATGACGGTGCCGCCGCCGAGGATGGTGGCCCCGGCGTAGACGACGACGTCGTCACCGAGCGTGGGGTGGCGCTTGCTCGTCGCGAGGTGCTTGGCCACGCGCGTGGCCCCGAGCGTGACGCTCTGGTACAGGCGCACCCGGTCGCCGATCACGGCTGTCGAGCCGACGACGACGCCGGTGCCGTGGTCGATAGCGAAGGACCGGCCGACGTGCGCCCCGGGGTGGACGTCGATACCGGTGGCGCGGTGCGCCAGCTCGCCGAGCAGCCGGGCCACGAGCGGCGCTCCCCGCACGTGCAGCTGGTGCGCGAGGCGGTGCACCGCGGTGGCGAAGAAGCCGGGGTAGCACAGGATCACCTCGTCCACCCCGGAGGCGGCGGGGTCGCCCTCGGCGGTGGCCGCGGCGTCGAGCATCAGGGCCGCGCGCACCGCCGGCAGGGCCGCCAGCTGCGCGTCGGCGAGGTCCCTGGCCGCGGCGTCGTCGACGGTCCCGGTCAGCGTGCGCACCAGGAGGGCGTGCAGCGCGGCCGCGTCGTCGGAGACCTCGCGCTCGCTCGCGCGGGGATCCCTGCCGCCGTAGTGCGGGAAGAGCAGGGCGAGCGAGGCGTGGATCACCTGCTCGGCGCGCTGCGGGAGCTCGCGGGGGAGGGTGAGGGACGCGCGGTCCGCGGCGAGGGTCGCGACCAGCGAGGGGTCGAGCGGAGGCGCAGCACCGGAGGGCTCGTCCGAGCCGTCCCCGGCGTCGAGGGTCGGCGCGGGCGCTGGTCCGCTCGGGCGGTCGGGCGCCTGGCCCTGGTTCGGCACGGTTCTCGACGCTACCGTGAGCCCGCGCTCGTCCCGTCAGCGCGAGGGGTCGTCGAGGGTGGAGGACGCGATGAGCAGCAGCTGGGTGCCGCCGTGGCTCGGGTGGACGTGGGTGCTGGCACTGACGGTGGTGACGGTGGTGCACCTGCGCCACCTCGTGCGGCTCCCGGACGTCACGCGCGTCTGGCACCTCGGCCACGTGCTGACGGCGCTGGGGATGATCGCGATGTTCTGGCCCGGCGGGGCGCTGCTCCGGCCGCCGTCCGGGGTGCTCGGCATCGCGGTGTTCACCGCCGGGGCCCTGGCGGTCGCCGCGTGGAGCGTCGTGGACCGGTCCCGCCGCGGCCGCTGGACCCTGGTGTGGCCGCTGCTCGCGCTCGACATGGCGGCGATGGTGTGGATGTTCGTCACCATGGCGCCCGTCGGCGAGGCGGCGGGACCGATGGCCGCCGGGTCGATGAGCACGGGCCCGGCCGCCGTCGACGCGGTCATCGGCGCGTGGTTCGCCGTCGAGGCGCTGGGCTGGGCGAGCGGGTGGCTCGTGCGCGCGTCCGAGCACGACCTCCACCTCGAGCTCCCGGTGGTCGGCGGCGAGGAGGCCGTGCCCGCGCGCAGCGACGCCGGAGCGAGCGGCGCCCGCGGGGGAGCCGCGCCGGCCGTCCCGGCGGGCTTCCACGGCGAGCAGGAGCCGCTCGCCGCCGGGGCGAGGGGGACCCGGGGCTCTGCCTGGCACGGCAGGTCGCTGCGGGTGACGCTGACCCTCATGAGCGCGTCGATGGCGTTCATGCTCCTGACGATGGCTCTCGGGCCGACGCACGGGCCGACGGGACCGGGCATGACGGACATGACCGGCATGACCAGCATGAGCGCGAGCGCGTCCGCGGCGAGCGCGGACGCCAGGTGAGCGGCGTGCGGGGGACGGCTCAGCGGTCACCTCGCCCTCGACGGCGAGAGGAACCTACGGTGCCGTCGGTTACGGTGGCGTAACCAGTAGATCCTCGAGGGGGCCCGTGGTCGTGACCGAGACCGTCAGCACCGTCAGCACCGACAGCACCGTGGGCGCCGCCGGCACCAGCCGCACCGCCGCCGGCACCGACCGCACGGCGGGTCCGTCCGTGGTACCGGCAGGCGGCGAGCCGGCGATGGTCCAGCTCCTCACGCCCGAGGGCGAGCGCACGCCCGACCCCGAGCACGACCCGCTGGTGGACCACCTCGACGCGGCGGCGCTGCGCGAGCGCTACCGCGCGATGACGCTGGCGCGGCGGCTCGACGTCGAGGCCACGTCCCTCCAGCGTCAGGGTGAGCTGGCGCTGTACGCCTCCTCCCGGGGCCAGGAGGCCGCGCAGGTCGGCGCGGCGCGGGCGCTGCGCCCCCAGGACCACGTCTTCCCCACCTACCGCGAGCACGCGCTGGCCCTGAGCCGCGGGGTCGACCCGCTGGACCTGCTGCGCCTGTACCGCGGCACCTCCCACGGCGGCTGGGACGCCGACGAGACGAACACCCACGGCTACACCCTCGTCATCGGGGCGCAGACCCTCCACGCCACCGGCTTCGCCATGGGCGTCCAGCGCGACCGCGCCGTCGCCACCGGCGCGGCGGACGTGGACACCGCCGTGCTCGCGTGCCTGGGCGACGGCGCCACCGCCCAGGGAGAGGTCAACGAGGCCATGTCATGGGCTGCGGTGTTCGGCGCCCCGGTGGTCTTCCTGTGCCAGAACAACCAGTGGGCCATCTCCGTGCCCACCAGCCGGCAGTTCGCCGCGCCCCTGACCGAGCGGGCCGCCGGTTTCGGGCTGCCCGCGGTACGGGTGGACGGCAACGACGTCATCGCCGTCGAGGCCGTCGTGCGCGCCGCCGCGGACCGCGCGCGCAGCGGCGGCGGGCCTTCCTTCGTCGAGGCGTGGACCTACCGCGTCTCCGCCCACACCACGTCCGACGACACGACCCGCTACCGCGAGGACGAGCACGACGCGCGATGGGCGCCCCTGGACCCGCTGGTGCGCCGCGAGGCGCACCTGCGGGCCCACGACGCCGCGGCAGGCGTCGCGGGCGGCGAGGCGGAGGGGGTCGACGCCTTCCTCGCCGGTGTGGCCAGCGAGGCCGACGAGCTCGGGGAGGCGCTGCGCGAGGGCGTCCGCTCCCTGCCCGACCCGGCGCTGGGGTCGATGTTCGACCACGTCTACGCCGACCCCCACCCCCTGGTCGACGCCGACCGGGCCTGGGTGCAGGACTGGGACGCCGAAGGAGAGCAGCCATGACCACCACCGCGACCGCGCCGACCACCGCGCC
>JARIBR010000032.1 GCA_029258695.1 Quadrisphaera sp. | reverse complement strand
CAGGAGACCTCGAGGTTGGCCTCGGCGTTCTCGAAGCGGATGGGGTTGACCTTGTGCGGCATCGTCGAGGAGCCGACGGTGCCCTGCCCGCGGACCTGCGCGAAGTACCCGAGGGAGACGTAGGACCACACGTCGGTGCACCAGTCGTGCAGGACCCGGTTGAAGCGGGCGACGTCGGAGAACAGCTCGGCCTGCCAGTCGTGGCTCTCGATCCGCGTCGTGAGCGGGTTGACGTCGAGCCCGAGGCCCTCGACGAAGGCGCGCGCGACCGCCGGCCAGTCGGTGCCCGGGACGGCGACCACGTGCGCGGCGTAGGTGCCGGTGGCGCCGTTGAGCTTGCCGAGCGGCCGGGTCGCTTCCACCCGGCGCAGCTGGCGGTCCAGGCGAGCGGCCACCACGGCGACCTCCTTGCCCACCGTGGTGGGCGTGGCCGCCTGGCCGTGGGTGCGCGCGAGCATGGCGGTGCCGGCCTGCGCCAGCGCCATCTCCACCAGCGCCGCGTGCAGGCGCCGGGCCGCCGGCAGCCACACCTGGTGCAGCGCCCCGCGGATCGTCAGCGCGTGCGCGAGGTTGTTGACGTCCTCGCTGGTCAGGGCGAAGTGCACCAGCTCGGCGACGTCAGCCGCGCTCGTGCTGGCCAGGCGCCGGCGCAGGAAGTACTCCACCGCCTTGACGTCGTGGGCGGTCTCCGCCTCGATCTCGGCCAGCTCGGCGACCTGCTCGGGGCCGAACGCCTCGACGTGGCCCCGCAGGGTCGCCGCCTCGACCTCGGTGAGGCGACGGGCGCCGGGCACCGCGCCGGTGGCGGTGAGGTGGACCAGCCACTCGACCTCCACGCGCAGGCGCTCGCGGTTCAGCGCGGCCTCGGAGAGGTGCTCGACGAGGGGGGCGACGACCCGGCGGTAGCGACCGTCGAGGGGGCCGAGGGCGATGCCGGCGTCGGCGAGAGGGGTGCTCACACCGCCCATCGTCCCAGGCCGGTGGCCGGGTGACCGGCGGCGCTCAGGTCACGCTGGTGCGCCCTCGGCCGGGCAGCTCGTCGGACAGCCGCCCGAGGAGGGTGGCGAGGCGCGCGCGGTCCTCCTCGTCCCAGCGGGCGAGCAGCGACCGGAAGACCGTCGCGCGCGTGGCGTTGAGGGCGGTGAAGGTGGAGCGGCCCCGCGGTGTGAGGGTGAGCAGCACGGCCCGGCCGTCGTCGGGGTCCTCCGAGCGCTGGAGCAGGCCCCGGTCGGCCAGGCGGCGCACCTGCCCGGCCACGGTGGACTTGTCGACGCCCTGCCAGGTCGCCAGCGCGGAGGAGCGGACGGGCTCGGCGTCGGCGATCGCGGCCAGCACCCACAGGTCGGTGGCTGACAGGTCCTCGCCGCTGGTGCCGCGCAGCGCTGCGCGGACGTCGCTGCGCCCCAGCCACCGCACCACCTGGGAGAGCGCTGCCTGGATCTGGGCTGGCGCGTCGGGGCGGCCGTCGGCGTCGTGAGCGGCCTCGTCGGTCGGCGGTGTGGCGGACGGGGGCATCGACCCATCCTAGATCGACAAGTTGGTTTGACGCAACCAACCAAAAGTCGTACGCTGGAGACCTCAACCGCACCGATCGAGGAGAACGATGAGCACGCCCGCGCAGTCCCTTCCGCACCCCACCACCGGCAGCGAGGTGATCGCCGAGTTCACCGACTACGCCAGCGCCCAGGCGATGGTGGACCAGCTGTCCGACGGCGGGTTCCCCGTCGAGGGCGTGCGCATCATCGGCACCGGCATCCGCAGCGTCGAGCAGGTCACCGGGCGGCTCACCAACGGCAAGTCCGCGCTCGCCGGGGCGGGGACGGGTGCGTGGTTCGGGCTGCTGCTCGGCCTGCTGTTCACCCTGTTCACCGTCGGCTTCGGCTGGCTGTGGATCGTGCTGTGGAGCGTGCTCCTCGGGGCGGTGTTCGGGGCGGTCTTCGGGCTCATCGCCCACGCCACCACCGGCGGCCGGCGTGACTTCTCCAGCGTCAAGGCCCTGGAGGCGGAGTCCTACAGCGTCACGGTGGACACGGCCAACGCGTCGCGCGCCCGCCAGATGCTGAGCGCGCCGCGGGTCTGAGCCCAGACCGCGCCGTCCGCGCCTGACGGCGCTCCGGGCCGGGCTGCCCTCAGGGGTGGTCCGGCCCGTCGGCGTCGAGGAAGGCGGCGATGGCGTCGGCGAGCTCTTCGGGGTGGCTGTAGGTGACGGCGTGCGCGCCGGGCAGCACCGCGACGCTCGCGTCGGGGAGCAGCGACGCGGCGTGGTCCAGCCACGGCTGGGGCGCCACGGGGTCACCCTCGCCCCGCACCAGCAGCACCGGCAGAGCCATGACCCGCAGACGCTCCTCGACGTCGGCGGTGAGGGCGTCGCGCAGCGTCTGCAGCATCCGCGCCGGCCCGCACCGGAAGTAGTCGGCCACCACCCACGGCAGCTCCGAGAGGGGCTCGCGCAGACCGTCCAGCGCCAGGCGTCCCGCCTGGCGGACCGCGCTGCGGGCCGTGGGGTCCAGCGTCGGGCCCACGAGGATCGCGTGGCTGATGCGCTCCGGGTGGCGGGTCGCGACGTGGGTGAGCACCTGGCAGCCCAGGGAGTGGCCCATCATGGCGACCCGGTCCAGCCCGACGACGTCCATCCAGGCCACCAGCGCGTCCGCCAGCTCCGCGAGGTCCAGCGCGCTGCCGGGTCGCTCGGTGGCCCCGAAGCCGGGCAGGTCGGGGGCCCACGGGTCCACCGCGGGCCCCAGGGCCGTCATCGGCCGCACCAGCGAGGCGCCGGAGGTTCCCAGCCCGTGGACCATGACCAGGGTCGGCGCGCCCGGCGCGGCGCTGCCCCGGGGGCGCCGGGCGACCCAGGTCAGCGCACCGGCTCCTCCGGCCGTCTCGACGCGGTCCCGGCGGACGAGGACCGGGGCGTCCCCGTCCTCGGAGAGCGTGCGCTCGGCGTGACGGCGCATCCACCACGAGGCGGGCACGGCGGCGGCGTCGTGGAGGATCCCCATCGCGCCACCCTGTCATCGCGGCTCGCGGTGCTCGGGCTGGTCGCGGCGGACTGGTGGTACGCGCTGGTCCGGCAGGCGCGCAGCCTCGCCCCGAACCAGCGGCTGCCCGCCGAGGCCGGCGGACCCTCGCGCGGCCTGGACGTGCTGGTGCTCCCCGGGGTCTACGAGTCGTGGCGCTTCCTCGAGCCCCTCATCACCGCCGTCCGCGACGCCGGGCACCGGGTGCACGTCGTCCCCGCGCTGGGGCTGAACGCCGGGCCGATCCCGGCCGCGGCCGTGGCGGTGCGCCAGCACGTGGAGGACCGCGACCTCGGCGCGCGCCGGCCGCTGGTGGTCCTCGGGCACAGCAAGGGGGGTCTGATCGGCAAGCACGTCATGGTCCACCTCGACCCCGACGAGCGCGTCCGGGCGATGGTCACCGTCAACACCCCGTTCTCCGGGTCGGTGCGGGCCCGGTGGTTCCCCCTGCCGGCGGTGCGCGCGTTCGTGCCCGGGACGGCGGTGCTCGGCGACCTGGAGCGGGCCCGGGGCGTCAACGCCCGGATCACCTCGATCTTCAGCGCCGTGGATCCCAACATCCCTGCGAGCAGCCGGCTGGAGGGGGCGACCAACGTGGAGGTCGACGCCGTCGGGCACTTCCGGGTGCTGTCCGACCCGCGGCTGCAGCGGGCCGTGCTGGAGGCGCTGGAGCGCTCCTCGGGGTGACGCGGCGCCCGGCCACGGCATCCCCCCGGCCGTTGTCCCCACCCCGCCACCGCCGGGCGGCGTGAGTCCACAGCCTGCGGGCCCGAGCAGGGAGCACGGCGACGCCCGTCCCTACCGTCGGCGGCATCGGGTCGGAGCGGGAGAGGCGGGCTGCAGGTGGACGGGACGGCGGTACGGGGGCTGGCGGCGCGGATCGACGCCGTGGCGAGCGGCGTCGAGGCCGACGTCAGGGCCCTGAGGGCGCTGCGGACCACGGACTGGGTCGGGCCGGCCGCGACCGTGTGCCGGGCGACCGTGGACGAGCGCGTCGCCGCGGCGGCCGAGGTCCTGGTCGAGCTCGATGACGCGGCGGCCGCTCTGCGGGCCCACGCCGCGTCGGCCGACGCGGCGGTGGCGGCGCTGCGGGCGGCGGTCGCGGCGAGCGGCGTCGGGGCGGAGCACCTGCTGGGTGGCGGGTCCGGCGTCCTGCGCGTCGCCGTGGAGGGCCTCGGGCCCGGCGCGGTCGGGAGCAGGTGGTGAGAGCGGCACCGAGCCCCGCGGTCGACAGCCTGCACGTCACGGGTGGCTCGCACGGGACCACGGCTGACCTCGAGGCCCTCGACGCGCTGGCAGCCGGGCTCGGCCGTGGCGCCGTGGCCGCCTCCGGCGCCGGCGCCTCGGTGGCCCGCGTCGCGGCCTCGCCGGAGCTGCTGCTCAGCGCGGCGCTGGACCCGCGCGGCGCCGCCGACGTGCTGGGCCGCCTCTCGCGGTGCGTCCACGACCTGACGGCGCTGGGGGGTGGTCTGGCCGCGACGGCCGGCGCGGTCACCGGGGCGGTGGGGGCGTACCGGGCGTGGGACGCGCAGACGGCCGCTGCCGGCGAGGTGCTCAAGGCGGCTCTGGGTCGTGCGGTCCTCCAGGGGCTCGTGCTGCCGGCCGCCGTGCCGGTGGGGGCGCTCGTCGGCGCTGGATGGGTCGGGACGTCGGTGGCCGGCGAGCTCACGCAGGTGTGGGCGCGCAGCCGTGGCGTCACCGACGCCGGCGCGGCCGCCCTCGGCGACGCCGTCGAGGAGGGGCTCAGGGACGAGGCATCGGCGGCCGTGGCGGCAGCCGTGGCCGCGGCCTGGGACGCCGTGGGCCCGTACCAGGACGAGGTGGCCGACCTCGGCGTCCACGGCGTGCTGTCGGTGGTGCCGTCCGCACCGCTGGCGGCAGGGCTCGCCGCCAGCGGTCTCTACGGCCAGCCCACGACGGCGATCGCCCGTCCGGAGGGAGCGCCGCGCCGGGGTGCCGAGCCGGTGGCCGGCGTGGGCGCCCTCGTCGCGGGCGCCGGCCGCCTGCGGGTCGCCGCGTCGGGGATCCCGGCGGCGGTGGACGTCGCGCGCACGCCGGGAGCTCCGGGGGAGCCGGGGAGGGTCGTCGTCTTCCTGCCGGCCACGCAGGCGGGCGTGGACGGCGGCGGCTCGAACCCAGCGGACATGGACACCAACCTGCTCGCCGTCGCCGGCCGGAGCACGGCGGTGACCGACGGGACGATCGAGGCCATGCGTCAGGCCGGCGTGCTCCCCGGCGACGAGGTGGCCTTCGTCGGCTTCAGCCAGGGTGGTCTCAGCGCGGTGCAGCTCGCGGCCGACCCCCGGGTGAGGGCGATGTCCACGCCGCGGGCGGTGGTCACGGCCGGCTCGCCGACGGCCACGCAGACCCCGCCCGGTGACGTCACGGTGCTCTCGCTGGAGCACGACGGCGACCCGGTGCCCGCGCTCGACGGTGCGCAGAACCCCGACCTCCCCGGCTGGACGACGGTGCGGGCGGTGCCGGACGGGGAGCCGCACGACGCGGACAGCTATGCCAGGACCGGCGCCCTCGTCGACGCGAGCGACGACCCGTCCCTGGTCGACACGAGAGCCGCGCTCGAACCGTTCCTGGCGATGGACGAGACGACGACGGTCAGCCGCTTCCGGCTCGTCCGGACCGGGCTCGACCTCGACGCCTCGGCGGACCCGGGCACGGCGGGGCGTCCGTCCAGGTCATCCTCGTGATCGCTCCCTGGGCGCGTTGCCAGGAAGGCGTGCGACGATCCCCGTGGCGCGGTGACCGCGCTGCCTCGCCTCCCGGCCCCGGACGGCGCTGCCGACCCGCCCTGGAGCCTCATGTCCGTCGACGCCCCCGCCCGCCAGCCCGACGCCCTCTCGAGCGCGCAGCTGCCCCTGGAGGAGCGTCGCCGGCGGCGGCGCGCTGCTCAGGCTGCGGCGGGTCCCTCGGAGTTCGCTGACGTGCTGGGTCGCGTCCAGGCGTTGGGACTGATGGAGCGGCGCTACGGCTACTACTGGGTCAAGGCCTCGATCATGGCGCTGGCCCTGGCCGGCGTCGTGACCGGGTTCGTGCTGCTGGGGGACTCGTGGTTCCAGCTGCTGCTGGCCGCCGCGCTGGCCGTGATCGCCACCCAGGTCGCGTTCCTGGCCCATGACGCCGGTCACCGTCAGGTCTTCGCCTCCGCGAAGCGCAACGAGTGGGCGTCGTTGCTGCTGGCGAACCTGGTCTCGGGGATGAGCTCGCAGTGGTGGGCGCGCAAGCACACCAAGCACCACTCCGCACCGAACCAGCTGGGCAAGGACCCTGACATCGAGTCCTCGGTGCTGGCCTTCACCCCCGACGCGGCGAAGCGTCGTGGGCCGGTGGGCCGGTGGCTGGGCGCGCGTCAGGGCTGGTTCTTCTTCCCCCTGCTGCTGTTGGAGGGCGCGAACCTGCACGTGCAGTCCGTGAAGTCCCTGCTGGTGCCCGAACCGGTCAAGCGCCGGTGGGTCGAGCTGTCCTTCGTCACCGTCCGCCTGGTCGGCTACCTCGCCGCGGTCTTCCTCGTGCTGCCCCCGGGCAAGGCGGCAGCGTTCGTCGGTGTCCAGCTGGGGCTGTTCGGGGTGTACATGGGGTGCTCGTTCGCGCCGAACCACAAGGGCATGCCCCAGGTCCCCGCGGGCTCGCGGGTCGACTTCCTGCGCCGGCAGGTGCTGATGAGCCGCAACATCACCGGCAACGCCTGGACCTCGTTCGTCTTCGGGGGGTTGAACCACCAGATCGAGCACCACCTGTTCCCCTCGATGCCGCGGCCGAACCTCGCTCGCGCCCGCGCGGTGGTCAAGCCGTTCTGCGCGGAGAAGAACGTGGCCTACACCGAGACCACGGTGTGGGCGTCCTACGGCATCGTGGTGCGCTACCTCAACCGCGTCGGCCTGGGCCAGCGTGACCCCTTCGAGTGCCCCATCCTCGCGAGCCACCGCCCCCGCACCCGCGGCTGACCGGGCAGGGGCGGGCACGCTCGGCCGCAGGTGCAGCAGGCGCACGTGGCGACCGACCACGGCGCAGCGCCCTAGCCTGACCCCATGAGCGCCCCTCCCTCCACCGGCCCCCAGCCACGCATGCGGGCGGCGCTGACCGACCTGCCCGGCTACGTCCCGGGAGCGAGGGCGCCCGTCCCGGCGGGCGTCACGCCCTACAAGCTCTCCTCCAACGAGAACCCCTACCCGCCCCTGCCGGGGGTGCTCGAGGTGGTGGCCGATGCCGCCGCGGAGCTCAACCGCTACCCGGACGCCGCCGCAGCCGACCTCGTGGCGGCGCTGGCCACCGCGCTGGACGTGCCGCCCGAGTGCCTCGTGCTGGGCACGGGCTCCGTCGCGGTGCTCGGGCACGTGGTGTCGGCGGCCTGCGAGGCCGGCGACGAGGTGGTCCACGCGTGGCGCTCCTTCGAGGCCTACCCGATCACGGTGACCGTCGCCGGGGGCGTTCCCGTCCCCGTGCCGCTGGGCCCCGACGGGCGCCACGACGTCGACGCGATGATCGCGGCGGTCACCGAGCGGACCCGCGTGGTGCTGGTGTGCACGCCCAACAACCCCACCGGACCGGTGGTGAGCGCCGCCGAGCTGGACCGCCTGCTGGACGCGGTGCCCTCCGACGTCCTCGTCGTCGTGGACGAGGCCTACGTGGAGTTCGTGCGAGACCCGTCCGCGGCCGACGGCCTGGCGGCATGGCGCGAGCGTGGCAACGTCGTGGTGCTCCGCACGTTCTCCAAGGCGTACGGGCTCGCCGGCCTCCGCGTCGGTCTCGCGGTCGCCCACCCCGAGGTGGCCCGCGTGGTGCGCACCGCCTCGGTGCCGTTCGGCGTCTCGAGCATCGCGCAGCTGGCTGCCACGGCGTCCCTCGCGGCGCGCGACGAGCTGCTGGGGCGGGTCGACGCCCTCGTGGTGGAGCGCGACCGCGTCGTCGCAGCCCTCGCCGAGCAGGGCTGGGACCTGCCCGACGCGCAGGCCAACTTCGTGTGGCTCCCGCTGGCGGAGCGGACCGCGGCGTTCGTGGAGGCCGCGGGGCGCGTCGGGCTCAGCGTCCGCCCCTTCGCCGGCGAGGGCGTGCGGGTCAGCATCGGCGAGGTGGAGGCCAACGACCGCTTCCTCGAGCTCGCCGCCACCTGGGCCCCCTGACACCCGCCCCGCCCCGCCCGCACTTCGTCGACGAAGTGCGGTGAGCGGGGCCCCGATTCCCGCACTTCGTCGACCAAGTGCGCGCGGCCACGCACCCTCCACCGCACTTGGTCGACCAAGTGCCGTGGGGTGGGGGAGTGAGGGGTGGGGGAGTGAGGGAGTGCGGGCGGGCGGGTTGGCGGGCGCGCGGGTCAGGCCTCGAAGAGGCCCTCCACGGAGAGGTAGCGCTCCCCGGTGTCGTAGCAGTAGGTGAGGACCCGGGTCCCGTCGGGCAGATCCGGCAGCTTCTGGGCGACGGCGGCCAGCGAGGCCCCCGACGACGGCCCCACGAAGATCCCCTCGGTCCGCGCCACCTCCACCGTCATGGCGTAGGCGTCCTCCTCGGAGACGGAGATCGTCCCGTCGAGGGTGGCGGTGTGCAGGTTGGCGGGCACGAACCCCGCCCCGATCCCCTGCAGCCGGTGGGGCGCCGGTTCCCCGCCGCCGATGACCGGTGACTTGGCGGGCTCCACCGCGTACGTCCTCATCGCGGGGTACCGCTCCTTGAGCACCTCGGAGACCCCGGTGACGTGCCCGCCGGTGCCCACGCCGGTGATGAGGACGTCGATCCCCTCGGGGAAGTCCGCGAGGACCTCCTGCGCCGAGGTGCGCCGGTGGACCTCCACGTTGGCCGGGTTGTCGAACTGGCCCGGCATCCACGCTCCCGGCGTCGCGGCGACGACCTCGCCCGCGCGCGCGATGGCGCCCTTCATCCCCTCGGCCTTCGGCGTCAGCTCGAACCGCGCCCCGTAGGCGGACAGGACCCGTCGGCGCTCGACGGTCATCGACTCGGGCATCACCAGCAGCAGGTCGTAGCCCTTCACCGCGGCGACCATCGCGAGCCCGATCCCGGTGTTGCCCGACGTCGGCTCCACGATCGTGGAGCCGGCGGAGAGCTCGCCACGCTCCTCGGCGTCGGTGATCATCGCCAGCGCCACGCGGTCCTTGATGGAGCCGCCGGGGTTCGCGCGCTCGAGCTTCATCCACACCTCGACGCGGTCCCCGAACAGGCGCGAGAGCCGCACGTGCGGCGTGCCACCGATGGTGTCGAGGATGCTGTCGGCCTTCATGGGTCCTCCGCGGGGGTTCGGCGCGCCGCGGCTGCGGAGCGTTCTCAGATGTGGAACTCCAGAGCGGGCTCCCCGTCATCCCCGTCACCCACCGGGAGTACCTCGTCACCGTCGCCGAGGCCCCCGTCGGCGCGGGGGCGCAGGCGGTCGATACCGGCGCTCGTGGAGACCAGCGAGCCGGGCGGGACGCTGCGCGTGAGCCACACGTTGCCGCCGATGCGGCTGCCCGCGCCGATGACGGTGGTGCCGCCGAGGATGGTGGCCCCGGCGTAGACGACGACGTCGTCACCCAGGGTGGGGTGGCGCTTGCTCGTGGCGAGGTGCTTGGCCACGCGCGTGGCCCCGAGCGTGACCCCCTGGGAGAGCCGCCCCCGGTCGCCGACCACGGCCGTCGAGCCCACGACGACGCCGGTGCCGTGGTCGATCGCGAAGGACCGGCCGACGTGCGCCCCGGGGTGGATGTCGATGCCGGTGGCGCGGTGCGCCAGCTCACCGAGCAGCCGCGCCACCAGCGGGGCGCCGCGCACGTGCAGCTGGTGCGCGAGGCGGTGCACGGCGGTGGCGAAGAAGCCGGGGTAGCACAGGATCACCTCGTCGACCCCGGAGGCCGCGGGGTCCCCCTCGGCGGTGGCGCCGGCGTCGAGCAGCAGCGCCGCGCGCACCGCGGGCAGGGCCGCGAGCTGGGCGTCGGCGAGGTCCTTCGCCGCGGCCTCGTCGACGGTGCCGGTGAGCGTGCGCACCAGGAGCGCGTGCAGCGCGGCCGCGTCGTCGGCGACCTCGCGCTCGCTCGCCCGGGGGTCCTTCCCGCCGTAGTGGGGGAAGAGGAGGGCGAGCGAGGCGTGGATGACCTGCTCGGCGCGCTGCGGCAGCTCGCGGGGGAGGGCGAGCGCCGCGCGCTCCGCGGCGAGGGTCGCGACCAGCGAGGGGTCGAGGGGGGGCGCGCCACCCCCGGGCTCCCCCAGCCCTGCCCCGGCGTCGACGTGGGTCCCGGGCGCTGGTCCGCTCGGGCGATCGGGCGCCCGTCCCTGGTTCGGCACGGTTCCCGACGCTACCGTGGGGCCGCCCCTGCCCCCGGGGGCGGAGCGGGCACACCACGTGGAGGCACGGATGACCAACGGCTGGCTCCCCCCGTGGCTCGGCTGGGCCTGGGTCGTGGCTCTGGCCGTCGTCGCGCTGGTGCACGTGCGCCACCTCGTGCGCCTGCCGGACGTCACCCGGTGGTGGCACCTCGGCCACGTCACCATGGCCCTCGGGATGATCGCCATGTTCTGGCCCTCGGGCCTGCTCCTGGAGCCGCCGTCCGGCGTGATCGGCCGCGTGGTCTTCGCCCTGGCGGCGGTGGCCGCCCTGTCCTGGGGCGTCGTGGACCGCGCGAGGCGCGGGCGGTGGACCCTGGTGTGGCCGCTGCTCGCGCTCGACATGGCGGCGATGGTCTGGATGTTCGTCACCATGGCGCCGCTCGGCGAGGCGACGGGCGCCATGGCCGCCGGGTCGATGAGCATGGGGCCCGCCGGCGTCCACGCGGTGATCGGTGCGTGGTTCGTCCTCGAGACCCTCGGCTGGGCGAGCGGGTGGCTCGTGCGCGCGTCCGAGCACGACCTGCACCTCGAGCTCCCGGTGGCAGGCGGCGGCGAGGCCGTCCCCGCGCTGAGCGGTACCGGGACGAGCCCCGGATCGAGCACGGCCCGCGGGCGGGAGGCGACGCAGCCCTCCGCAGGGACGCCGGACGCCGAGCCGGCGCAGGCCGCAGGCCGGGCGCGCACGCACCAGCGGGCCGGATCGGCCTGGCACGGCAGGTCCTTGCGGGTGACGCTGACCCTCATGAGCGCGTCGATGGCGTTCATGCTCCTGGCGATGGCCTTCGGGCCGGCCGGGGAGCCGACGGGGCCAGGCATGACGGAGATGGACGGCATGACGGACATGGCCGGGAAGGGTCACGTCGCGTCCATGGAGAGCGGGAGCGGCGGGTGAGCGGCATCTGGGGGACAGCGTGGTGGGCGGCTTGCCTCCGGCGCCCAGCAGAACCTACGGTGCCGTCGGTTACGGTGGCGTAACCAGCCGATCCCCGAGGGAGCCCGTGGTCGTGACCGACACCGTCAGCACCGACACCAGCAGCGGCAGCCGCACGGCCGGTGCTCCCGCGAGGCCGCCCGGCGACGAGCCGGCGATGGTCCAGCTCCTCACGCCGAGCGGCGAGCGGGTCCCCGACGCGGAGCACGACCCGCTGGTCGCCCACCTCGACGCCGCAGCCCTGCGCGAGCGCTACCGCGCGATGACGCTGGCGCGCCGCCTCGACATCGAGGCCACCTCCCTCCAGCGCCAGGGTGAGCTGGCGCTGCACGCCTCCTCCCGCGGCCAGGAGGCCGCGCAGATCGGCGCGGCGCGGGCGTTGCGTCCCCAGGACCACGTCTTCCCCACCTACCGCGAGCACGCGCTTGCCCTGAGCCGCGGGGTCGCCCCCCTGGACCTGCTGCGCCTGTACCGGGGCACCTCCCACGGCGGCTGGGACGCCGCCGAGACGAACACGCACGGGTACACGCTCGTCATCGGCGCGCAGACGCTCCACGCCACCGGCTTCGCCATGGGCGTCCAGCGCGACCACGCCGTCGGCACCGGCGACGCGGACGTGGACACCGCGGTGCTCGCGTGCCTGGGCGACGGGGCCACCGCCCAGGGCGAGGTCAACGAGGCCCTGTCCTGGGCCGCGGTGTTCGGCGCCCCGGTGGTCTTCCTGTGCCAGAACAACCAGTGGGCCATCTCCGTGCCCACCAGCCGCCAGTTCGCCGCCCCCCTGACCGAGCGGGCCGCCGGGTTCGGGCTCCCCGCGGTGCGGGTGGACGGCAACGACGTCATCGCCGTCGAGGCCGTGGTCCGCGCCGCCGCCGACCGTGCGCGCAGCGGCGGTGGGCCGTCCTTCGTCGAGGCGTGGACCTACCGCGTGTCCGCCCACACCACGTCGGACGACACCACCCGCTACCGCGAGGACGAGCACGACGCGGGCTGGGCTCCCTTGGACCCGCTGGTGCGCCTCGAGGCGCACCTGCGGGCCCTCGACGACGCGGCGGGCGTCGCGGCCGACGACGAGGGGGGCGTCGACGCCTTCCTCGCCGGGGTCGCCGCGGAGGCCGACAAGCTCGGGGAGGCGCTGCGCGAGGACGTCCGCTCCCTGCCCGACCCGGAGCCGGGATCGATGTTCGACCACGTCTACGCCGACCCCCACCCCCTGGTCGACGCCGACCGGGCCTGGGTGCAGGACTGGGACGCCGAAGGAGAGCAGCCATGACCACCACCGCGACCGCGCCGACCACCGCGCC
>JARIBR010000013.1 GCA_029258695.1 Quadrisphaera sp. | reverse complement strand
ACAAGCCCGACGTCGACTTCATCGAGGGCCTGAGCCCTGCGGTCTCGATCGACCAGAAGTCCACGTCGCGCAACCCCCGCTCGACGGTGGGCACCATCACCGAGGTCTACGACTACCTGCGCCTGCTCTGGGCGCGCGCCGGGACGGCCCACTGCCCGGTGTGCGACGAGCCGATCGGCCGTCAGACCCCGCAGCAGATCGTCGACCGCCTCATGGAGCTGCCAGAGGGCACGCGCTACCAGGTGCTCGCCCCGGTGGTGCGCGGGCGCAAGGGCGAGTTCGTGGAGCTCTTCGGTGAGCTCCAGACCGCCGGGTACGCCCGGGCGCGGGTGGACGGGGAGACGAAGCCGCTCTCCGAGCTCGCCGCCCGCAGCGCCGGGCAGGGCCTGGACAAGAAGCGCAAGCACACCGTCGAGGTCGTCGTCGACCGCCTCGTCGCCCGCGACACCGTGCAGCGGCGGCTCACCGACTCCGTGGAGACCGCGCTGCGCCTGGCCGACGGGATCGTCGTCGTCGACATGGTCGACGTCGGCGCCGGCGAGGAGGGCAAGGAGCGGCGCTTCTCCGAGAAGCTCTCCTGCCCCAACGACCACCCCATCGCGCTCGAGGAGATCGAGCCGCGGACCTTCTCCTTCAACGCCCCGTACGGCGCGTGCCCGGAGTGCTCGGGGATCGGCGTGAAGCTCGAGGTGGACCCCGAGCTCGTCGTGCCGGACCCCGAGCGCAGCCTCGCCGAGGGCGCGGTGGCGCCGTGGGCGGGCCAGGGCACGGCGGACTACTTCCAGCGGCTGCTCGGCGGCCTGGCCGACCAGCTCGGCTTCTCCGTCGACACCCCGTGGCGTGCGCTGCCCCAGCGCGCCCGGGACGCGGTGCTGCGGGGTCAGGACCACGAGGTGCACGTGCGCTACCGCAACCGGTGGGGCCGCGAGCGCGCCTACTCCACCGGCTTCGAGGGAGCGCTGGACTTCATCGCCCGGCGCCACTCCGAGACGGAGTCCGACACCTCCCGCGAGCGCATGGAGGGCTACATGCGCGAGGTGCCCTGCTCGGTGTGCGGCGGTGCTCGCCTGCGTCCCGAGGTCCTCGCCGTGCGTCTCGGGGGCCTGTCCATCGCGCAGGCGTGCGCGCTGCCGGTCACGGAGCTCTCCACCTTCATGCAGCAGCTGGACCTCGACGCCCGCCAGGCGCAGATCGCGGCCGCGGTGCTCAAGGAGATCCTCGCCCGGGTGCAGTTCCTCGTCGACGTGGGCCTGACCTACCTCTCCCTCGACCGGCCCGCCGGCACCCTGTCCGGCGGCGAGGCCCAGCGCATCCGGCTCGCCACGCAGATCGGCTCCGGTCTGGTGGGGGTGCTCTACGTCCTCGACGAGCCGAGCATCGGCCTGCACCAGCGCGACAACCGGCGCCTCATCGACACGCTGCTGCGCCTGCGGGACCTCGGGAACACGCTCATCGTCGTCGAGCACGACGAGGACACGATCTCCGTGGCCGACTGGGTCGTCGACGTCGGCCCGGGCGCCGGGGAGCACGGCGGCGAGGTGGTCCACTCCGGGCCGGTCGCCGGGCTGCTCACCAACGAGCGCTCCATCACCGGCCAGTACCTCTCCGGGAAGAAGAGCATCACCACACCGGCGAGGCGGCGGGCGAAGAGCTCGCGGGCGCTGAAGATCGTCGGTGCCAGGGAGCACAACCTCGCGGGGATCGACGTCGAGGTACCGCTGGGGATCATGGTGGCGGTGACCGGGGTCTCCGGCTCGGGGAAGTCCTCGCTGATCAACGACATCCTCTACAAGACCCTCGCCAACCGGCTGAACGGGGCCCGTCAGGTGCCCGGGCGCCACACGCGGGTCAGCGGCCTGGAGGAGCTGGACAAGGTGGTCCACGTCGACCAGAGCCCCATCGGGCGCACCCCGCGCTCGAACCCGGCGACGTACACCGGCGTGTGGGACTCGGTGCGCAAGCTCTTCGCCGAGACCACCGAGGCGAAGGTCCGCGGCTACCTGCCGGGGCGCTTCTCGTTCAACGTCAAGGGCGGGCGCTGCGAGAACTGCCACGGCGACGGCACCATCAAGATCGAGATGAACTTCCTGCCGGACGTCTACGTCGCCTGCGAGGTGTGCCACGGCGCGCGGTACAACCGCGAGACCCTCGAGGTGCACTTCAAGGGCAAGACCGTCGCGGACGTGCTCGACATGCCGATCGAGGAGGCCGCGGAGTTCTTCGCCGCCGTCCCGGCGATCTCGCGCCACCTCAAGACCCTCGTCGAGGTCGGCCTCGGGTACGTCCGCCTCGGGCAGAGCGCCCCCACGCTGTCCGGGGGCGAGGCACAGCGGGTGAAGCTGGCCTCCGAGCTGCAGCGACGCTCCAACGGGCGCACCGTCTACGTGCTCGACGAGCCGACGACCGGGCTGCACTTCGAGGACGTGCGCAAGCTCCTCGGCGTCCTCGACGGGCTGGTGGAGAAGGGCAACTCCGTCATCGTCATCGAGCACAACCTCGACGTCATCAAGAGCGCCGACTGGGTGCTGGACATGGGGCCGGAGGGTGGGTCCGGGGGAGGGCGTCTCATCGCCTCCGGCACGCCGGAGGCCCTGGCTCAGCACCACCAGCGCACGGGCAGCCACACCGGCCGGTTCCTGGCCGACCTGTTCGACGGCACGCGGCGCGCGCCCGTCGTCGTGGAGGTCGGCGGCGGCGCGACCTCCCACGGCGGCGGCGCGGCGAGCGAGGACGGCGCTCCCGGCGACCAGGACGTCCGGGAGGTCGAGATGGCGGGGCGGTCGTGAGCGGTGTGCCGGCCCCGGGCCGCGGCGTGGACGCGCGCCGCGCTGAGGCCTCTCCGGTCACCACCACCGCGTCGTCCGTCGTGACGATCCCGTCAGCCGTGGCCGCGCCGGTCGTCGGGCGGGCGTGCCCGACGACCTGCACGCGCGCGAGCGTGCTCCGCGCCGCGGCGGCGGTCGTGGTCGCCGGCTCCGGAGGGGTGCTCCTCGCCTCCTGCGGCGACCCGGACGCCCCCGCGGTCGTCGCCGCGCCGCCGAGCGGTGGGGGTGAGCGCACCAGCGTCGCGGCGTCCGCCGTCCCCGTCGGCGGGGTCGTCTCGCAGCAGGTCGGTGAGGACCCCGTCGTCGTCGCCCAGCCCACCGCGGGTCGGTACGTCGCCTACAGCGCGGTGTGCACGCACCAGGGCGGCATCGTCGCCCCGGTCGGCGACCTCCTCGTCCAGTGCCCGCTGCACGGCAGCGAGTTCGACCTCGCCGACGCCGCCGCCGTGGTGGTTCCCCCGGCCTCGCAACCGCTGGCGGAGTACCCCTTGAGCGTGGAGGGCGACCAGCTGGTCCTGGGCTGACCGACCCGACAGCCCCTGTGCACGGCCCCTGTGCACGGCCCCGGCTGGTTCACACCCCGGCCGGCCCAGCCCGAGGGTCCAGCCCAGGCCCAGGCCCCGCTACCGCGCGCGCTCCTGCTCCAACCCCAGCCCGGCCCCGGCAGCGGGGAGGAATGCTGCACCAGTCACAAGATCTGGGCGATCTCGGAGATGGATGCAGCATTCTGTGGTGCCGCAGCATTCTGTGGCCCCCTCGGGGAGCCAGCGGCGAGGGGTGGGCTGGACCCGGCCGTGCCCCGAGCGCCCAGCGTCACGGTCCGGTACGCCTGAGGCACGCCCAGCGACGGCCCGGCGCGGGCAGCGACGCCAGGCACGGCCAGGCACGGCCAGGCACGGCCAGGCACGGTGCGGCACGGCAGAGCGCGGTGTGCTGTCACGACGGCCTCCCGCGCCGTCGCAGGCTCGACCTAGCCTGGACGGGTGACCGATCCCGCCCAGTACCGCCCGGCGCCGGGGGAGGTGCCCGACTCCCCGGGCGTCTACCGCTTCCGCGACCCCCACGGCCGGGTCATCTACGTCGGCAAGGCCAAGAGCCTGCGCAACCGG
>JARIBR010000342.1 GCA_029258695.1 Quadrisphaera sp. | reverse complement strand
GCGAGCAGCACCCGCACCGCCCCGGTGGCCCGCCACGCCGGCGCGCGGGCGACGGCGGCGTCCCACGCCTGCGGGTCCTCCTCGATCGCGGCCGCCAGGCGGGCTCGACGCCCGGTGGACAGCCGCCCCGTCGCGGCGGTCAGCTGGGCGAGGAGCAGCACGGCGTGCTGGGGTGCGGGCCGGACGAGGCGGGCGGCGCCGGGCAGCGGGACGGCGCCGGCGAGCAGCGCGTCGAGCTCGCCGGCCGGCAGACCCCAGTCCTCGAGCACGGAGACCTCGACCACCTGCGCGGAGCCGCCGGTGAAGCGCACGTGCTCGCTGCCGCGCTGCACGAACCCGGCGCCGGCCAGCGCGCCGAGCAGCGCCGGCGCGTCGGTGCCCGCCACCGCGAGGTCGAGGTCGCGACCGCGGGGGGGCAGCGAGCCGACGACGAGCAGCGGGCCGCCCGCGACGGCGTCGACGAGCGCCGCGAGGGGCCCGAGGACCGCCTCGGCCGTCCCGGGCTCGGCCACGGCCCGTGGGCCCATCAGCCACCACCCGACAGCCGGGCCTTCGCCGCCGCGAGCGCGTCGAGCACCGGCTTGGGGGAGAGGTCGTCGCGCATCAGCCCGTAGTTGTCGTACTGGCTGGTCGTGCCGGTCTCGTGGTCGACGGCGTTGTAGTAGATGACGACCTCGACGTAGGGGAAGTCGCGGGAGAGGACGTGCAGCACCCTGGCGCTGTAGCGCGCCTGCACGGCCTCGCTGACGCCCCGCTCCCACGGCTCGGTGCCGCCCGTGTTGGCGTGGGTGCTCCAGCCCAGCTCGGTGAGCCACACCGGCAGGTCTCCGTCGCCGTGCCGCGCCATCGCCCCCCGCACGGCATCGAGGTGGCGGAAGGTGTACTTCGTCCCGTCCGCCGCCGCGTCCGGCGGCTGGTCGGCCGGGGCGCCGTAGGGGTGGGTGGCCATGACGTCGTAGTGACCAGCGGCGCCGGCGGCGAGCGCCTCCTCGATCCAGGCGGCGTCGTTGTACGCGGTGCCGCCCATGACCACCGTGGCCTCCGGCGCCACCTCCTTCACCGCGTCGTGGGCGGTGCTCAGCAGCCGGGCGTACGTCGCCGGGTCCGTGGAGGCGAAGAAGCTCTCGCGGTTCGGCTCGTTCCACACCTCCCAGGCGCTGACCTCCGGAACGGCCTCGACGAGCCCGGCCAGGGCGGAGGCGTAGTCGTCGGCGTCCCGCGGGGCCTGCTGCTTGTCCGGGCCGGCCCACGCGGGGGTGAGCCAGAACATGCCGAGCACCTGCATGCCGCGCTCCCGGGCCATGGTGGCGGCCTCGCGCACGTCCTGCACCGCGTTCGGGTCGTAGCCGTCGGGGCCGTCGGGCTGCACGCTGGCCCACCCGATGTCCAGGCGCACCCACGTCAGGCCGTGGTCGGCGAGCTCGTCGAGCACCACCTCCTTCTCCGCGGTGTCGGAGCTCGCCCACAGGCCGTGCCACGCGGCGCCGGTGGCGGCCTTCTCGGTCGTGGCCGCCTCGGCGCTCGGCAGCGCGGCGCCCGGCAGGACGCTCGTCGCGGCGACCACCGCCGTGGCCACGGCGGTGGCGACGAGGCGGCGCGGTCGAGCCAGCGGGTGCGACATCAGGGGTTCCTTCCCTCGGTGGCCTGCGGCGCGGCCTTGATGACCGCGACGTCCTTCACGGCCCGCCACGCTCGGCGGCCCGGTTCGCTGGCGTCGCGCGCTGCGCGCGCCCAGCCCACCGCTCCTCGCAGCGCGAGCTCCCCGGTGCGCTCCCACGGGGTGGACCACGCCTCGAGGACCGAGCAGGGACGGACGTCGGTGGCGAGGCGCATCTTGGCGGGCGTGACGCCGCGCAGCAGGTCCAGCTCGCCGACGCCGCTCGCGAGCGCCCGCTCGAGCGCGACGTCCTGCAGCAGCTGCCCGGCGCCGAGCTGCTCGGCGCCGGCGGCGATCCGTCCGTCCCACAGGCGGTGGGCCGCGGTGTCGAGCAGCACCACGTCGTAGGCCACGAGCTCCCCGCCGACCTCGGCCAGCGCCACCTCGGCCTGCCCGGCGGCCGCGTGGTCGAGGATCACCGAGGCCCAGAAGGCCCGGCCCTGCGGGGAGTCGATGTCGCTGACCCGTCCGGCGGCGTGGTCGCGGCCCCGGCGCACCTGCTCGAGGCGGGGCAGCAGGGAGGCCACCTCGTCGGGGTCGCTGACGTGGCGCACCTGCCCGCCGTCGCGCGCCCACCGGCGGTCGCGGCGCCCGCGGGACTTGCGGGAGGTCGCTCCCAGGTAGTCGCGGACCTCGGTGCCGGCGCGCAGGCGCACCCAGGGGGAGGCGCGGTCGGGGGCGAGGTGCCAGACGGCGCCCGGCAGCACCTCGGCGAGGCGCTGGGCCACGGGGTCGCCCGCCGGCAGGTGCGGCAGGCGCAGGTGCCAGCGGCCCGGCAGGCTCGTGAGGCGCTCGACGACGAGGTCGGCGAGCGCGCGGGCGTGAGAGCTCTCGCGCGCGGGCAGCCGGGCGTGGTCGGCGGTGTCGTCGCCGAGGACCGTCACCTCGGTACCGCCGGCGCGCCGGCGCGAGGTCAGGGGGGCCAGCGCGACCAGCTCGCCCGGTCCGGTGCGAGGTCCGGTGGCGGGCTCACGCAGCTCCACCAGCTCCTCGGGCAGGCCCCAGGCGCGCGACCAGGCCGACCACCACAGCGGGCGGGCGGTGACGGGGGCGCCGGCGTGCTCGAGCAGGCGGACGAGGTCGTCGCTCGCGCGCGTCGCGACGGCGGTCACGGGCTGGCCTCGTCGGCGGACCGCGCAGCGGTGGGTGCGCGAGCGGCCCGGGGGTCGTCCGCGGCCTCGTCCAGCAGCCGGCGGTCCACGGCCGTCAGGGCGTCCAGCTGGTCGGCGAGCCGGTGGTGGCGCCGGACGTGGCACGCCCCGGCGGCTCCCTCGCGGTCGGCGAGCCCCACGCCGCTCAGGCGCGCGACGATCGCGGACGCCAGCGCCCCCACGTCTCCGACGTCGACGACCTCGCCGTTGCTCGGGCGCACCACCTCGCGCGCGCCGGCGACGTCGGTGGTCACGACGCTGCGGCCCGTGGCCGCCGCCTCCAGGGGCACCAGCGCCATGCCCTCCCAGCGCGAGGGCAGGACCACGAAGTCGGACGCGGCGTACCAGGGCGCCGCGGCACCGGCGCCGACCAGGCGCACCCCCTCCAGCGCCGCCGCGAGCGCTCGCACCGCGTCGCGGTCGGGGCCGTCACCGACGAGCACGAGCTCGGCGTGCGGCACGGCGGCGCGCACCAACGGCCAGGCCGCGAGCAGCACGTCCTGCGCCTTCTGACGGCACAGGCGCCCGACGCAGACCGCGAGCGCCGCGTCGTGCGGCACGGCGAGGGCGGCTCGCGCGCGTTCGCGCTCCCACGCGTCGGCGACGGGGAAGCGCTCACCGTCCACGCCGTTGGGCACCACGACGACGGGGGCTCCCACCCCGGCCCGGCGGCCGGTGGCGGCCTCCTCGGGGCTGACGCAGACGAGCGTCGTGGTCCAGCGGGAGGCGAACCGCTCCCACGCGGCCGCAGCGCGGCGGGTCAGGCCCTCGACGGCCTCGAAGGACCAGGCGTGGGGCTGGACGACGGTGGGGCGCCGGCCACGGACGGCGAGGCGCCCGGCGAGCGCGGCCTTCGAGGCGTGCAGGTGCACCAGGGCGGGGCGGTGGCGGCGCAGCAGGGCCGCCAGGGCGGCGGTCTCGCCGGGGACGTGGGCGCCGAGGGACCTGCCGGCGTCCCAGGGCAGGTGCCTCACCCCCGCTGCGGCGAGGTCGTCGGCGAGCTGCCCGGTGGGCGGCGCGGCCACGGCGACGGGGACCCCGGCCGCGTGCTGGTGCGCGGCGAGGTCGGCCACGCACCGCCCGACGCCGCCGTCGACGGGCTGGCTCACGTGGAGGACCGCGAGCCCGCTCACCGGTCGGCCCCGACGAGGTCGGTGCGGTTCTGGTCCGGCTGGCTCGCCTCGGCGCCCCGGACCGTGCTCGCCGTGTGCACCGCCTGCGAGGGCGGCACGGGCTTGCTCGGGTCGCCGCCGACGAAGCGGGTGGTGGTCCTCAGGAGGATCTTCACGTCCAGCCACAGCGACCACCCGTCGATGTAGTCGTTGTCGAAGCGGGCCCGCTCGACGATGGAGGTGTCCCCGCGCAGCCCGTTGACCTGGGCCCACCCGGTGAGCCCCACGGGGGCGCGGTGACGCTCGGCGTAGCGCGGGACGGTGGAGGAGAACTCCTCGACGAAGAACGGACGCTCCGGGCGGGGCCCCACGAGGCTCATCTGCCCCGAGAGCACGTTGAAGAGCTGGGGCAGCTCGTCGAGGGAGGTCTTGCGGATGAAGCGGCCGACGGGCCCGAGCCGGGAGTCGCCGCCGACCGACCAGTGGGTGGCCTGCTCGGTGTCGTCGACCGGGCGCAGCGAGCGGAACTTGTAGATGGTGAACAGGCGGCCGTCCTGACCCACGCGCTCCTGGCGGAACAGCACCCCCGGTCCTCCCTCGAGGCGCACCGCGGCGGCGACGACGGCGAGGACCGGCCAGATGGCGGCCAGCGCCACCGCGGCCACGGTGACGTCGACGGCGCGCTTGGTGGCGAGCGCGGCGCCGCGCATGCGCGGGCCGGTGCAGCGGGCCAGGGGGATGCCCCAGGCCTGGTCGGTGGACCGGCTGCCCGCGGTGGCGAGGTCGTGCAGGCCGGGCACCGTGAAGACGGTGACCCCCCGGCGCTGGCACGCGCGCAGGGTCGGCGCGAGGTCGTCGGGCTCCTCGCCCTCCCAGGCCACGAGGACCTGGCTGGCGCGCAGGCCGGCGGTCACCTGCGGGAGGTCGCGGTGGTCGCCGAGGTGGCGGTGGCCCATGACCTCCCCGTCCCCGCCGGGGCGCAGCACGCCGACGACGTCGAGGCCGCACTCCGGGTGGTCCTGCAGGGTCATCACCAGGCGCTCCACCAGCGAGCCCGACCCGACGACCACGGCGCGGTGGCGTGCGCGGCCGGTGCGCCGCGCCCGGTGCACCCCGGCGTAGCCCAGGGTGCGGCTCAGCACCAGCCCGCCGAGCAGCGCTGACGCCGCCCCGAGGTAGGACAGGCCGCCGGACCCCGGGGGGCCCCACGGCGAGACGGCGGCCAGCGCGGTGCCCAGGGCGACGGCCAGGACCATGCTCGGGAGGTCGTCCAGGACGGAGAGGGTGAGGCGCGAGGCGTAGAGCCGGGCGCCGACGAGGTAGGCGAGCGTCCCTGAGAGCAGCACCGCCACGAGCGGGAGAGGCCACCGGCCGGCCGTCACCACCACCACGGACAGGGCAGCGAGGACGTAGGCGTCGAGGAGCACCAGCAGCAGCGGCGCTGGTGCTGGCGCGGCGGGCGGGACGTCCGGGTTCCGACGTGGTGCACGGCTCATGGCGGGGTGGATCCTCCTCAGGTGGTCCCCCCACTAGTGCGGTCTGGTCGCCCTCGTGATGCACCTGCTGCTGGCTCGCGCCCGAGATGTGACGGTTGTCCCATCCGTGACTATCTGCAACGATGCCGGCGACGAGCGTCGTCATGTCGGTGACGACGCGTGAACCTTGTGGGGTGTGGTGCCGTGGACGACCAGGGCTCGGTCGTCGATCCGGTGAGCGCCGGCGGGGGCGCGGCCACCGACGTCGACGACCCCCGCGCGCCGCGTCCGGGCGGGGTGCCTCCGGCCCCGGCACCGGCCACGCCAGGGGATGCGGAGCGCGCGGACGAGACCGAGCCGCCGGACCACGTGCTCCTCGTGCGGTGCCGCCGGGGGGACGCCGGCGCCTGGTCCCTCCTGGTGCGCCGCTACGAGCGGCTCGTCTTCAGCGTCGCGCTGCGCAACGGCCTGGACCGTGAGGACGCCGCCGACGTCACCCAGGCGACCTTCACCTCCCTGCTGGAGTCGATCGACGACGTCGTGCGCTCCGAGCGGCTGGCCTCGTGGCTCATGACCGTCGCGCGCCGCACCGCCTGGCGCCACCGGCGCGGCGCCGAGCGCGAGCGTGAGCGCACCGGTCTGCTGGAGATGCCGGACGCAGGCGCGGTGGACCCCCTGGAGGACGTCGAGCGGGCGGAGCTGGTGCACGAGGCCCTCTCCCGGCTGGGCGGTCCCTGCCGCGAGCTGCTGGTGGCGCTCTACCTGGACCCGGCGGAGCCCACCTACGCCGAGGTGGCCGCGCGCACCGGCGTGGCCGTGGGGACCATCGGTCCCGCGCGCGCCCGTTGCCTGCGACGCCTGCGCCAGGTGATGGTGGAGTCGATGGACGACGTCGCATGACCGACCGGCCCGAGCCCGAGGCCGGCCCCGACGCTGACGGCGCCGACCTGACCGACCCCGACGTGGAGGCCGTGCTCGACTGGGCGGAAGGGCGCGCGGACGCCGCCGCCACGGCAGCGGTCGAGGGCGCGCTCGACCGAGGTGACCAGCGGGTGGCCGGCCTGCTCGCGTGGTTCTCGGGGTTCCGGGACGTCGCCGCACAGGCGCGGGCGGACCAGCCCCCGGCCGACCTGCGGCCCCGGCTGGAGGCGGTCTTCGTGCGGTGGGCGGCGCAGCGGGCGCGCTCCGGCCCGCTGCACCTGCACGCACGGCTGGTCTTCGACTCCCGCCAGGACCTCGCGCTGGCCGGCGAGCGGTCCGTCGACGCCGACGAGGCGACGGTGCACCTGGCGTACACCAGCGACGACGCGGACGTGGTCCTCGACGTGCAGCGTGCCGGGCACCGGTCGGTGACGGTCCGCGGACAGGTGCTGCGCTCCTCGCCGGGGACGGCGGCCGGCGCCGTGGCCGAGGTCAACGGCCCCAGCGGGGTGCGTAGCGCTGCGCCGAGCGACGCGCTGGGTCGCTTCACGCTGTCCGACGTCCCCGACGACGTGGACGAGCTCCGGCTCGTCAGCGGCCAGAGCGTCCTCACGGGCGACCTCGACCTGCGGGGCCCGCGGTGAGGGTGGACGACGCCGCGCCGGGCGGCTCCGACGAGGGCGGGGTCCTCGCGCTGCTCGACTGCGCCGACGAGCTCGTGCACGAGAGCCCCTTCACGGCGGAGTCCCTCGCCGTCGCCGCCGCCGAGGCCGCCGACGAGTCCGGGTTCGGGTCGCTGTCGGCCAGGGCCCGCTACCTGCGCGCCCGGGTGCTCGCCGAGCGGGGCGAGCTCGAGGCGTCGATGACGCTGGTCGGGGCGGCGCGGGCGCTGTGGTGGGAGGCCGGCGAGCTGCTGCAGGCGCTGCGCACCGACCTGGGCCGGATGCACGTGCTCGACGACCTGGGGCGCCACCGCGAGGCGCTCGACGTCGGCGAGGCGCTGCTGCTCCAGCTCGACGAGCTCTCACCCCCCGGCGCCGGCCTCCCCTCCGACGGCGACGCCGAGGGCGTGGCCTGGGTGCGTGCGGCGGCGCTGGACAACGTGGGCGTGGCGCTGGGGTTCCTCGGGGAGCACGAGCGGGCCCTCGCCTCCCACCGACGGTCGCAGGAGGCGTTCGAGGAGCAGGGCCTGGCGGAGACGGGCCTGCGGGCGGCCGCGAACCGGGGGCTGGCGCTCCTCGCCCTCGGCCGCGCGCACGAGGCGTTGGCCGTCCTGGGGGGAGCCGAGCAGGGGTTCGCCGACGCCGGCGACGCGCTGTGGCGGGCGACGGCTCAGGGGCATCTCGCCATGGCCCACCGCCAGATGGGAGACCTCGTGAGCGCGCTGCGATTCCTCGAACGCGCTCGTGAAGGCCTGGAGAGCCTCGGCGTCGCTACCGAAGGGGCGAGGGTGCGAGTCATCACCGCCGGCGTCTACCTCGAGGCGGGTCTGGTCATCGAGGCGCAGACCCAGGCGTGCGCCGCGCTCGAGACCACGACGACGACCGCGATGGACCACGACACCGCGGACGCGCGCCTCATCCTCGCCCTGGCGGCCGCGTCGCTCGGCCATCACGAGCCCGCGGTCGCAGGGCTCCAGGCCGCTGCGGAGCTCTACGAGAAGGTCGGCGCCGCCGCCGACGTGGCCCAGGTGCGCCTCGCCGAGTCCGCCGTGGCGGACGCCGCCGGCCGTCCCGAGCACGCCCGCCGCCTCGCCCAGCAGGCCGCCGACCTCGCGGAGGCCGGAGGTTGGCTCACCCCCCTCGCGCTCGCCCGCCTGCTGCTGGCCGGTCTGGCCGCGGACGTCGGCGACGACGCGTCGGCAGCCGCCCACCTGGGCGCGGTCGAGGATCTCGTCGAGCACACGTGCTCACCGCACGCACGGTCCTGGCACCGCCTCCAGCTGGCCCGCCTGCGGCGCCGCCAGGGACGCTCGGTGGAGGCGGAGGGACTGCTGCGCGAGGCTGCTCACGAGGTCGAGCAGCGCGGCGGCAGGCTGCCGGGCCACGAGCTGCGCACCGCTTTCCGCGCCGGCCGCCTCGACCCTCACGACGAGCTCGTGGACCTGCTGCTCGAGCGCGGCGGCCCGGGCGACGTCGAGGCCGCCCGGGACACCAGCGAGCGGGCCAGGGCCCGCACGCTCGTCGAGCTGGTGACGGGGACCGTCGGCGTGGCTCCCCGGTACGGCCCCCAGGACGCCGGCTCCCGCGAGCGCGAGGCCCTGCGCTCGGAGCTGACCGCGGTCTACTCCCGGCTGCTCACCGCACGGCTCGCCTCCGAGCGCACCCAGCTGCGCGGGCGCGCCGACACCCTGGAGCGCGCCCTCACCGCCGCCGGGCTGCGCTCCGAGCTCGCCGCTGCTCCCGGCGCCCTGCCCAGTCCCAGCCTCGCGATCGGCGATCGGTGGACCGCCGGTTCCCCGGTGCAGGAGGACCACCCGCGGCGACGACGGGGGGCGACGGTGACCTACCACCTGCTCGGCCGCGACCTCGTGGCCTTCGTCACCCGCGACGGCCACGTCGAGGCCCGGCGCCTGGCCGGGGTGGTGCCCCGGCTCGACGCCGAGCTGGCCGCGCTGTCCGACCAGTGGTCACGCTTCTCCCTCGGCCCGGGCTTCGTCCGTCGTCACGAGGGCGCCCTGCTCGACACCACGCTCGACGTCCTGGGGGCGATCGACCGCCTCGTGATGCGCCCGCTGGAACCGCTGCTCGCCGGGACGGAAGGCTCCGACCTGCTCGTGGTCCCGCACGGCCGCCTGCAGCAGATCCCCTTCCACGCCCTGCACGACGGGCGTGAGCACCGCCTCGAGCAGTGGCTCCTCAGCGAGGGCCCGACCGCCTCCGGCGGGCAGGTGCCGCGCAGCCGCCCCCTCGATCCCGCGCAGACCGCCCTGGTGCTGGCCGTCGCCGACGAGAGCCTCCCGGCGGTGGGCCGTGAGGCGGCCGCGCTCGCCGAGCTGCTGCCCGCGGCCAGCGTCCTCCTCGGAGCCGACGCCACCCGGGCGGCGCTCGCGGCGCGGGTGCCCGGCCCGGGGCTGCTGCACATCGCCTGCCACGGCCTGCACCGCGCCCAGAACCCCCTGTTCTCCGCGCTGCGCCTCGGCGACGGGTGGCTGACGGCGGCCGACGTGCTCTCCCTCGAGCTCGGGGGCGCCCTCGTGACCCTCTCCGCGTGCGAGTCCGGCCGCGCGGGCAGCGACGGCTCCGAGCCGGTCGGGCTCGCCTGGGCGTTCCTCGCCGCGGGGGCGTCGGGGGTGGTCGTCAGCCAGTGGCTCGTCCACGACGAGGTGACCGCCGAGCTCATGACCCACTACACGCGCCTCGTCGTGGCCGGGCACCCACCGGCGTCGGCGCTGCGCTCGGCCCAGCTGACCGCGGCCGCCGAGCACCCGCACCCCTACTTCTGGGCCCCGTTCACGTTCGTGGCCGGTCCCGGTTCTCCCGCCCGGGGTGGCCCGCCGCCGCCGGCCCCTGCAGCAGCCGTCTCCCTCAGCTGATCACCGACGACAAGGAACCCCATGAAGCGCTCCTCCCTCGCCACCCTCCTCACCGCCGCCCTCGTGACGTCCGGCGCGGCCGCGCCCGCGGCGCTCGCCGCCCCGGTGGCCCCGGCCGCCGCGCAGCAGCCGGCCGCGCCGGCGACCACCCTCGTGGTCAAGGTCGCGCCCTCCGGCGGCACGTCCATCGACGAGGTCGTCGCCGCCTTCGACCTCGAGCTCGACAGCACGGTCCTCGCCTCGCGCGGCATCTATCTCGTGAGCTCGCGCGACGCCGCCCTGGCCGGTGACGCCAAGCGCACCCGCGCGCTGGCGAAGCAGATCGCCACGACCCCCGGCGTGGACTACGCCGAGCCGGACCTCTCCGCGACGGTGTCCGACAGCGGCTACCACAGCTGGGCCGGCGGCCCGGCGACGCCGTCGGGCGGCAGCCCGTCCCAGCTGGCCGAGCAGCCCGCGGTGCAGGCGCTGCGCCTCGCCGAGGCCCACGCGACGAGCACGGGGGCGGGGGCCACCATCGCCGTCCTCGACACCGGGGTCGACGCGGACCACCCCGCGCTCGCCGGCCGGGTCGGCGCCGGAGCGGACCTCGTCGACGACGACGCCACCCCCGACGACGCGCGCACCGGCGTCGACACCAACGGCAACGGCGTGGCCGACGAGGCCGTCGGCCACGGCACCTTCGTCGCCGGCCTCGCGCTCACCGTCGCGCCCGACGCGCGCGTGCTGCCCTTCCGGGTGCTCGACAGCGACGGGCAGGGGAGCGCGTACGTCGTCGCGGAGGCCGTCCTCGACGCGAGCGCGGCGGGCGCCGACGTCATCAACCTCAGCTTCGGCACGCTCGACGAGCGCAAGGCCAAGGAGCGCAGCCGGGTCCTCACCGAGGCCATCGAGGCCGCGGAGCGCAGCGGCGCCGTGGTGGTCGCCGCGGCCGGCAATGACGCGAGCTCGGCCCAGCACCACCCCGCGTCGGAGAAGGGTGTGCTCTCCGTCACCGCGCTCGACGGAGCCGCGATCGCCGGCTTCGCCGACCACGGCAAGCAGGTGGACGTCGCGGCGCCCGGCGTCGACCTGCTGGGCCCGGTGGCCGGCGGCGGGTACGCCCGCTGGAGCGGCACGTCGATGGCCTCACCGCTCGTGGCGGGGCAGGGCGCGCTGCTCGCCGCGCAGGACCAGGGTCGGTCCGCGGGCTCCCTCGTGAAGAGCATCGAGAAGACGTCCGTGAAGGCCGCAGGACCGAAGATCAAGCACGGCGCCGTGGACGTCGTCGCCAGCCTGGAGGAGCGCCAGCGCTAGGACACGCCGGGAGCTGCGAGCCCCCGCCCCGCCCCGCCCGGAGGACGATCACGCGGGAGATCGCCCTCGGTCGTGCTCGTCGTCGGTCGTGGCGACGTGGACGAGCGTGGCGGGGTGGGCCCGGGTGGCGTGCAGGGCGTGGCCGGGGAGCAGGGAGCGCATGCGGGTGCTGTGCGCGACGGGTCCCTCGTCGGCCGGTCCGGAGTGCAGCAGGGCGGGGGTGGTGATCTCCCGCAGGCGTCGCAGCACCGGACTGGCCATGGGGGCGGTGGTCCGGGAGGTCATCGCCGCGATCAGCGTGGTCCGGGTGGTGGTGCGCCCCGAAGGGGGGCCTCGCCGGAGGGCACCACGGGGGGCAGCAGGCGCACGGGGGCGGCCACCGGCCCGCTCCATGCCGCGCTCAGGGCCGCGCCCAGCGCTTCGGCGGTGGCCGGGCTCGCGGCGGCGCCCGCCCCTCCCGTACCCGCACCCGCATCGGGGCCCAGGGCGACGTGGGGCGTCGCGACCTGCGCGCGCACGTCCCCGGCGGTGAGGACCCGTCCGGGGATGGTCGGCAGGGTGCGCGCCGCCGCGCGGGTGAGAACCGGGTCCCCACCATCACCCGGGCGAGACTCCAGGCGGGTGCCGATCGCGTCCTCCAGGGCCGGGGGCAGGTCCGCCCAGCGGGGGCTGGCCACGACCAGGTGCAGCCCGTGGGCGGCCCCGCGGACCGCCAGCGCGGTGAGGGCGGCCTCGAGGTCCTCGAGCTCCGCGCGCAGGGTCGCCCACCCGTCCACGAGCAGGATGACGTCGCCGCCCAGGTCACCGGCCGGCGCCACCGGTGCTGGACCGTGCCGTCCTGTGTCGGGGGCGTCGGGGGCGTCGGGGCCGGTGGGGCCGGTGGGGGCGTCGGGGTGGCGGGTGGCGCGCAGCGCGGCCATGGACTCGATGCCAGCCTGGTGGAACCAGGTCTCGCGCGCGTCGACCATCGCGGTGACGTGGGCGACGGTGCGTCGCACCAGCTCAGGGTGTGAGCGCGGGGCGACGGTCGCGACGTGGGGCAGCGCGGCCAGGGGCGCCAGGGAGCCGCCGCCGAGGTCCAGGACGTAGACCTGCACCTGGGCGGGGGTGTGGGTGATGGCCACGGACGTGATCAGGGTGGCCGCGGTGGTGGACGTCCCCGTCCCCGGGGCGCCGACGATGCCCACGTGGCCGCCGGCGGCGCTCAGGTCGAGCGTGAGCACGCGCTGGGACCGGGCCTCGGGGTGGTCGCTGATCCCCAGCGGCACCCGCAGCGCGGCTCCGGGGCCGTCGACGACCAGGCCGCGGCGGGCGACGCGGCGCAGCGGACCGAGCAGGTCGTGCAGGGCCACGCGGGTGGGCAGCGGGGGCAGCCAGACGGGGGCCGCGCGGGGTGCTGCGCCCTCCAGGGCGGCCACGGCCACCGAGAGCGTGGAGGGCTGGGCGGGCCCGGTCAGGTCCGGGCCGAACGGGGGCAGGGCGGTGGTGGTGCGCGCGGCGGTGAGGGGGACGGGGCCCGCGAGCCGCGCGGTGGTGCGCTCGACGTGAGCGCCGCCGGCGGGCACGTACGGGGCGGAGGCGGTGGCCAGGCGCACCCGGCGGGGGCCGGCAGCGCCGGCCTCGAGCAGGGCAGGACCGCGCACGGGGGGCAGGTCGTCGGCGTCGGAGGGGGCGATCACCACGCCGGGCTCCACGGCGGAGGAGGGTCGCAGCGTGATGCGGTAGGACAGGTGGCTCTCCAGCCCCCGCAGCCGTCCTCCCTCCAGGCGCTGGGTGGCCAGGAGCAGGTGCACGCCCAGCGATCGCCCGAGGCGGCCGACGGTGACGAACAGGTCGGCGAGGTCCGGGTGCTGGACCAGCAGCTCGCCGAGCTCGTCCACGACGACCAGCAGGCGGGGCATCGGGGGCAGTGCTGTGCCGGCGGTGCGGGCGGCGCGGTGCTCGCGGATGCTGCTCAGCCCGGCATCGGCCAGCAGGCGCTCGCGCCGCCGGAGCTCACCGCGCACCGCCGCGACGAAGCGGGCGGCGGTGTCCGGGTCGTCCTCGAGGTCGGTGACCGAGCCGGCCAGGTGCGGCAGGCTCGACAGGCCCGCGGAGGTGGCTCCGCCCGTGACGTCCACGAGCACCGTCGCGAGGTCGTCGGGGCCGTGGGTGATGGCCAGGGCGAGCACCAGGGTGCGCAGCAGCTCGGACCTGTCCGGGCCGGTGGCGCCGACCACCAGCCCGTGGGGCCCCGTGCCCCCCGGGGCGGCTTCCGTGAGGTCCAGGTGCACCGCGCGTCCCTGGTCGTCCACGCCGAGAGGGACCCGCAGGAGGTCGCGCGCCGGGCGCGGTCGCCAGGTGGTGCGCGCGTCGATGGCGCCGACGTCGGCGATGCCCAGCAGCGCCGGCAGGTCGGGGACCTGCGTGGGGGAGGCCTCCCCGACCTCCCGGGACAGGCGCAGCGGGGCCAGGGCCCGGGCGAGGGCGTCGGCGGCGGGGAGGTCCAGGGCGTCGGCGGTGATCTGCGTCCCGGGCGTCGCGCCCGCCCCGCCCGCGCGGGCGGCACCGGGGGCGCGGTCGACGACCTCGACCGTCGGGGCGCTGGTGGGCTCGCCGCCGGGGACGAGGTGGACGGTGGTGAGCACGTCCGGGCCCTCGACGTCGTGGCCGTGGACCAGGTGGAGGACCGCCACCCCGATCTGCGCGGCATCGCTCAGCCCCGCGGCCTCCGAGGCGGTGAGGGGTCCGTCGACGAGGACCACGAGGGCCGGTCCGGCGGCACCGGCCGAGGTCAGCGCGCCTCCGCGCGGGGTGACGCCGGCGCGGCGGCGCTCCAGCTCGGCGCCCAGGACCACGCTCAGCTCCGCGACGCTGTCGGCGAGCAGCAGCGCCTCGCCGCCCTGGTCCGCGCCGGGTGAGGGGTGGCGGGTGTGGGGCAGCCACGTGGTGTGCTCCCACGCCGCGCTCGCACCGGGGCCGGCGGGGGTGGCGATGGCCAGCCGCACGTCGTCCGGGGCGTGCAGCGCGCCGATCTGGGCGACCATCGCCCGAGCCAGGGCGCGCACGTCCTCCACCTCGCCGACCACCGTGGTGGTGCCCGCGCGCAGCGCCAGGGCCACCGGCACCGCGTCCAGCGTGGCGGACGCCTCGAGGAGAGCGGTGGCGGCCGCCTGCGCCGCGGGGTCCGGGGCCGCGGTCGGTCCGTGCTCGGGGGCGGTCGGGGCCGCGGCGGCGGGCACGGTCCCGGTGCCCAGGCGCAGGTGCAGGAAGTCGCCGTCCCCGGGGCGGCGCTGCCAGGCACGGCGGCCCTCGCTCACCAGGGCGCCCAGGGTCCCGGGGTGCGGGTGGTCGGCTGCGGCCTGCTCGCGCTGGCGCTCCGCGGCAGCGCCGAGCTGCTCGCGGGCCTCGG
Source organism: Quadrisphaera sp. (assembly GCA_029258695.1). The sequence continues at coordinate 17,303 of JARIBR010000342.1, read as the reverse complement.
CCAGGTGGGTGAGGTAGCGGCCTCGGCTGGTGACGCGCTGAGCCGTGGCGCGCCCGCGCACGGTGAGGACCATGACCAGCCCCGTGCCCAGCGAGCCCAGGACGAACGCCGCGCCGACGAGGAGGAGCAGCGGGTCGGCGCGCACCAGGGCGAGGACGAGGACCGCGACCGTGCCGAGGGCCGGGAGCAGCGCGCAGGCCCATCCCGGGGGTCCGCCCACCTCCTCGACGATGCCGGGCGGGGGAGCGACGGTCACCGGGGCGACGCCAGGACGTACCTGGTCGGCCGGGCGCGCAGGGCGACGGTGGACCAGCACAGCGCTCACCGCTGGCCCGCCGGGGTGAACGCGCTCCGAGCGCACGGGTGGCGCGTGGCTCCGGCGGGCGCCACCGTCGTGGTCCCGGCGCGCATCGTGGCCGCCATGAGCGCGACCCACCACGCACCGGCCACCCCCGCGCCGGTGGCGCCCCCTTCGGCAGCGCCCACCCTGCTCGGGCCAGGAGCGACCGGGCAGACCTGGCCGGGCGAGCAGTGGTGCCGGGTGCGGGTGCACGGACCGGCCGGAGCGCTGGACGTGGCGCTGCCCACCGCGCGCACGGTCGCCGACCTGTGCGCGGAGCTGACAGGACGCCTGCTGCCCGGAGCGCCGCTGGTCGCGAGCACGCCCTTCGCGCTGCACCGCGTCGGGCAGGCCGCCCTCGACCAGCACCTGCCGCTGGCCGCGGCCGACCCTCGCGACGGCGAGGTCTTCCACCTCTCACCGTCCCCGGGGCCGCGCCCGGCGCGCGTGGTCGACGACGCCCTGCACACCCTCGGCGCCGCCGCGACGGGAGCGTGGGCTCCGTCCACCCTCGCCGCCGCCGCCGCGACCGGCGCGGTGCTCGCCTCGGCCGCCCTGGCCCTGACGCTGACCGCGATCGCCCCCGGCGCCCCGGCCCTGCAGCTGCTGGGTGCGGCCGCGCTGCTGGCCGCGGCCCTGGTCATCCCCCACGAGCGCACGGGCTCGGACGTCGCCCGCACCACGGCAGCGGCCGCGACCCTGCCGCTGTGGGTCGCGGCCGGCCTGGCGCTGGCGCGGGCCAGCGCGACGGGGACCGCGGGGAGCCTGGCGCTGGCGGGCCTGGCGCTGGCGGTCGGCGCGGGCGCCGCGCTGGCCGCGGTGCCCACCAGGAGGTTCCTGTGGGCCACCCCGATCGCCGCCGGCGCGCTGGTCGCGGTGGGGGGCCTGCTGGTCGCCAGCTCCACGACCACCACCGCGGGGGCGGCGGGCGTCATGGGCGCCGCGGTGGTCGCCGCCGCGGCCGGCGCGCCCTGGGTGATCACCCGCAGCGCCCGCTGGTCCTCCCCCCACCCCGGGCCCGTCCGGCGTGAGCGGCTGACCGAGGTGGCCGTGCGCACCCGCGCGCTGGTCACGGCGCTGTCCCTCGCCGGGGCAGGGGCGCTCGCGGTGTGCGCCCTGGTGCTGGCCACCAGCGGCGCTGGCCTGAGCAGCGGGCAGGTCACGATGGCGCGCTGGTTGGCCCTCGCCCTGGCGCTCCTGGCCGGTCTGCGTGCCCGGCGCACCCGCTTCGCGCTGGAGTCCGCGTCGATGCTCACCGCCGCTGCGCTTCCCCTGGTCGCGCTGCTCCTCGTGGTGGTGGTCCCTGCGGCCACCGGCGCCCGCTGGGTGCTGGTGGCCCTCGTCGCTGCCCTCGTGGCCGGCGCGCTGGCCCTGGTGGTGGTCTTCCGCGCGGCCGCCGAGGGGCACGAGGAGGCCCTGGCGCGCGTGAACCGCCCGCGGGTGCGCCGCGCGCTGTCGGTCGTCGAGGGCGTGGTCGCCGTCGCGGTGGTCCCCCTGCTGGCCGGGGTGCTGGGCGTGTACGCCGCGGCGGCCGGCGCCGGCGCCTCCCTGTAGGGCGCGCGCCGGCGCTGCCCGGCCCGATCGGCCGCTGGGCGGGCCGTCGAGACGGTCACCCGATCGCCGGTGCCGTGGGCGTCACCCGGGTCAGCGCCGTCACCGTGGGTGTGCGGCGGCCCACCGTCGATGGCCGAGGTCGAGCCGTGGTGGTGGCCACCTGCACGTGCGCGGTCCTCGGGAGCCGGGCCGCGGGTGACCAGCGCGGCCGGCGATCCCGCGGGCTCACCGCGCTGGCACGGGTCATGGAGTTCCTCATCGTCTCGAGCCCGGGAAAGCCGGCGGGGATCGCGCCGGGCGTCGTCACGACGACGTCGCACAGCCTTTTACCACACGCTCGGTCGGCATCGTTCACGCCCGAGCATCCGCGCCTACCCTTCAGCGGTGGCACACCGTCGGACGCTCATCGACGTCGAGGACTTCAACCGCCGCCGCGGGGTCGCGGCGTTGGTGCGGGGAAACTCCCTCGACCTCGAGGAGGTGCCTCCGCGACCCCACGCCGCCATCGCCGGCGGGGTGATCATCGCCCTGCTGGCTTGTGGTGCCTCGGTGGCAGGCGCCTACCTCTCGGGGCGCACCCCTGACGGGTGGCGCGACGACGGGACGCTGGTGCTGGACCAGAGCACCGGAGCGCGCTACGTCACCGAGGGGCAGACGCTGCGCCCGGCGCCGACCCTGACCGCCGCCCTGCTGGCGGGGGCGCGTCCTGCTCCGGTGCTGGTCCCCCACGACGCGGTGGCCGCGGTGCCCGTCGGGACCCCGCTGGCCGGCGCTGACCTGCCCGAACGCCCTCCCACCCTGCCCGAGCGGCCCAGCGGGTTCACCGCCTGCTTCCAGGACCCGGCGGTGGAGGTCTACGCCGGCGTCCCGACGATCACCCCGGCCGCCGCCGACGCCGTGCTGGTGGCCACCCCCGCCACCCCCGACGGCGACGCGGTGCTGGTGGCCGGGCGCCTCGCCCACCCGATCAGCGCCGCCGCGATCACCGCGCTGGGCTACTCACCCACCCAGGTCCGCCAGGTCCCCCGCGCCTGGCTGGACCTGGTGACCACCGGACCCGACCTCGACCTGCTCTCGCCCGAGGTCGACCCCGGCCGTGGGCTCGAGGGGATCGGGGCGGCCGGCGAGGTGGTCGAGGAGACCGGCACCGGGCTCCGCTTCCTCGTCGGCGAGGACTCCCTGGCGCCCTTCGCCAACACCACCTCCCAGGCGCTGGCACCGCCACCGGTGCGCCAGGTCAGCAGGGCGGCGATCACCGCAGCCCCGCCCGCGCCCCCCGCGGGGATCGTCGAGGCGCCCACCTCCCCCCCGACGATCCCCTCGCGCGAGGAGGCCGCGCTCCCGTGCGTGGACAGCTCGCAGTCCGCCGTGCTCATCGCCTCCGCCGTCGACGACGCGGGCACCGTCCCCACCCCCGGCCACACCCTGGGCGGGGCGAGGGACGGTCAGGCCGCCGACGGCACCGGCGGGGACGGCGCGGTGCAGGTGCGGTGGCACTTCCGCCCCGGGCACGGCGCCCTGGTCGGCCCCACCACCCTCGACGATGCGGCGGCCACGGACCAGGAGGGCACCGGAGGGATCCGCGTGCTCGACGCCGGCACCGGACATCCCGTGCAGGACCTGCCCGCACTGGCAGCGCTGGGTTATCGCCGCGAGCAGACGGTTCTTCTTCCCGACTCCTGGTTGGCGTTGACCGTGCGCGGAGCGTCCATCACCTCGTCGCGCTGAGCGATAAATGCTTTCACAGGGCTCACCGGGGCACCCGCCCGGGGAATGCGAGCTGCCCGGGGAGTTGCCGTGCGGTGCCGCAGAGCGAGCGAGGCCCGTCGTCTCCACCCTGCACGAGGCAGAACCGCGTGCCTGGGTTGTCCGACCGAGCCACCGGCGGCGGCATCGCCGGACCTAGCGGCCCCGGACCCGTGCGACGGCGGGGCGCGCGAGCGCGCGGGCGGCGCCGCTCACGCCCTGCGCGGCGAGACGGAGCAGCGGCCGCGGGTCGCGCCGGTCGGCGACCGGGCGTGCGGCGCCCCTCCAGGCGCTCGCGGTGTCGGCGACGTCGGCGAGGAGCCCCCCGCGTCGCTCGGCGGCGGCGCGGCGCAGATCGGGGCCGAGGCGGCTGTAGCGGACGCCGACCGCCCCGGTGGTCGGGGAGTCCCCGCGAGGATCGGCGCCCCCCACCACGGAGCCCAGCCACAGGCTCACCAGCGGCAGGCCGGCGGCGAGCGCCAGCGGGAGCGAGCCGTAGGGGCGCCCGTTGAGGTCCAGCACGCGCGGCGGGCCGTCGGCGGGGGCCAGCAGCTGCACCTGCATCATCCCCACCCAGCCCAGCCGGTCCAGCAGCCGGACCACGCCGGCGGCCAGCTCGTCGTCGACCGGGACGGTCTCGGCGCGCGAGCTCACGCCGGCGCCGAGCGGCCACGTGCGGGTGGCTCGCTGCTGGCCGAGCGCCAGCAGGGAGCCGTCGGGCGCGCGCACCGCGCAGAGCGCGACGAGGTCGCCGGCCACCAGCTCCTGGAGGACCGGATCGCGTCCGGCGCCCCGTACCTCCGCCGAGGCCGCCCTCGCGCCGGCCTGGTCCGCCACGAGCCTCGCGCCGGCCCAGGACGGCGCCCCGTGCAGGCCGGGATGCCAGTGCAGCCGAGGCTTGACCACCCCGGGACCGCTCCAGCCCGCGAGCCCCGCCTCGTCGGCCGCCACGGTGCGCGGGGCGACCAGGCCGGCCTGCTCGGTGGCCTCGGCGAGGTCGAGCTTGTCGATCGCCGACACCACGCGGGCGTGGTCGGCGAGCGGCACGAGCGCCGGGACCTGCTCGCGCACCGCGGACAGGGCGAGGAGCTCGGGGTCACCGCACCCGACCACGACGTCGGCGCCGCTGGCGCGCACGGCGCTCGCCACCTCGCGGGTGAAGGCCGCCAGGTCCGCGTCCGGCGCGCTGACGCGGTGATCCCCGCTCACGCACCGTGAGGCCCCCGCGAGGCTGCGGCGGCTGCCGGTGGCGACGTGGACGACCCAGCCGGCCCCGGCGAGGTCGCGCGCCGCGGCGAGGACCTCGTGGCTCGTGGCGTGCCCGACGAGGAGGGCGGTGCGCCCGGTCACGAGCCCGTTCCCGTCTCGTGCGCCTGGTCCGCCTGGTCCGCCTGCTCCTTCTCGCGGGCCCGCTCCGCCCGGGCGTCACGCAGGTCGCGCGCCGCCAGCGCTGCCCGGGCGACCACCGTGGCGGCCGGGCCGCGGGTGGCGGCGGTCTCGACGATGCTGCGCCGGTGCGGCAGCAACCGGTCCATCACCGGGTGCTCGGGGACGGTGCAGGCGTCGAAGACGCCGAGGTCCTCGGCGTCGAACCGGCGCAGCACCTCGGTGAGGAGCAGCCGCCCCGGCGAGGTCGCCCCGCGGGTCTCGTCGAAGGCGGTCTTGAAGTGGAACCAGGTGTCACCGGCCACGAGGTCGAGCTGGGCGGCCACCGGCGTCTCGCCCGCCTCGAGCACGAGCAGCCGCAGCGCGCCGCGGGCCGAGGCGGCCCGGGCGATGTCGAGGAGCATCGCCTCCTCGCCGGGGCGCTGGGTCATGGCGGTGCCCGCGCGCCCCTTCCACCCGTCCTCCTCCAGGCGCAGCAGCACGCGGGCGCCCCGCTCGGCGTCGGCGGGGGCCGAGCAGTCGACCACGCGCAGGCTCCCCGCCTCCCGCTCCAGGCGGCGGCGCTTCGAGCGCAGCCGGGAGGGCTCGGCGAGCACCGAGGCGAGCGTGTCCTCGTCGGCCTCGTGACGCCGCAGGGCCGCCCGGCTGGTGGAGCGCCACGTCGTCAGGCGCCACCCGTCGCCGGTGAGGGCGGCGTTCAGCGCCCCCGCGGCGGGCCCGCACTTCTCCTGCTCGTCGAGGCCCAGCAGCGCCGCGCGCGGCGCTGCCGCGCGCACCGCGGCGACGAGCGAGCGCGCGGCTCCGTCGGGGTCGTCGGCGGCGAGCAGCGGGGTGGCCAGCGCCTGCTGGTCGTTCGACCACGTCCCCAGCGCGGGCAGGGGCACCTTGCGCCAGGGACGCCGGGGCAGGACCAGGGCCATCGCGCGCCAGCTCGGCCCGTCCGCACCCATCTGCCCGGCCACGAGCAGGCGCGCCAGCTCCCCGCCGGGCAGGTGGGTCACGGCGGGCACCACGAACGCCGGGTCGAGGAAGGCGTTGGGCGTGGCGGCGCTCTCGCTGAGCCGCTCCCAGGCGCGCAGCTGCCCGGCGTCGAGGTCGCGAGGGTCCAGCAGGTGGCCCTCGTCGTCGGTCGTGGTGGTCATGGCGCTCCTCCGAGGTCGTGGGCGATCGAGCGGGCCAGGGCGACGCGGCGGCGCACGCGCGCCACCACCTCGCGGTCGCGTCGGGACATCGGCTGGGCGGTGACCTGCTCGGCGAGCACGCGCACGCAGGACCACAGCAGCACGCGGCCGACGGTGGGAGCCTCCTCCGGGGCGCGGTCCTCGAGCACCGCCTCGAGCAGGACGTCGGCGACCGCGCGCTCGTGGACGCCGGCCCACAGGGCCAGCAGGTCGCTGCCGCGCCAGCCCCGGCCGGCGTGGTCCCAGTCGATGACGCTCACCTGCTGGCGGGTGGCGTCGTAGAGGACGTTGTGGGTGCGGTAGTCGCCGTGCACCCACCCGTCGGCGGGCAGGTCGGCGAGGGAGCGCTTCAGCGCGAGCGCCTTGCGGACCCGCAGCGGGCTGAGCGCGGCGCGCACCGCTCGCAGCGGGCGGTCACGGCGCGGGGCCGCCCACGTCCGACCGCCCTCGGGCGGTGGCCCCGGCGCGCTCTGCAGGGCTCGCGACGCCGCGACGGCCGCCGCGGCGTAGGCGGGGTCGGTGTCGGGGTCCGCCGGGACCCGGGCCGAGACCAGGGTCACCGCGTCGGGCTCGGGCCCCTCGGCCAGCTCGGACGTCGGGACGCGCACGCCGGCCCCGGCGGCCCAGGCCCGGCTCGCGACCTCGCGCCGCAGACGCGCGGCGGACGCCCCGGAGCGCGCCAGGTGGACCACCACGTCAGCGCCGAGGGCGACCACGGGATCGCTCTCGTAGGTCTCCAGGAGCACCAGGGGCCCGTGGTCGCGCTCGAGGTCGCGCCAGCGCGGCGCGACGTCCGCCGGGGGGCCGGCCGCGTCGCGCGCGGAGCCCCAGGGGAGCGGGGGCGACGGCTCGGTCATCGCGTCGACCCCGTGCGTGATCCTGTGCGTGACCCCGTGGGCGGCTCGCTGCTCGACCCGGTGGGCGGCTCGGCGCTCGGCTCGCTGCCCGGCGCGGGGGCGGGGTCGGCGGACGAGGGCGCCGGCGCGTCGGCGGGCAGCAGCCTGCGGACCCGTCGGCCCACACCGACGGGCAGGACGGTGACGACCTCGACGAGGCGGTGCGGGGTGAGCCACCGGGCCAGCGCGGTCCAGCAGAGCAGGTAGACCACCGCGCCGAGCGCCAGCGCGGGGATCAGCGGCAACCACAGCACCACGGCGGTGAGCGGTACCCCGGCCCCGAGCGCCAGCGCGAGCCCCGGGACCGCCGAGGGCAGGGCGTCGCGCCGTCGCAGGGCCTCCGCGCAGACGAGCAGCTGCACCGTGTAGCCCGCCGCGGTGGCCGCGGCCGCACCGGCCGGCCCGAACGGCGGGATCAGCAGCACGTCCCCCACGACGTTCACCCCGAGGGCGGAGACCGCGGCGAGCAGCATGCCCCGCTGGGCACCGACGGCGATGAGGGCGGTGCCGAGCAGGTACGCCCCCGCGAAGAGCAGTGGGACGACCGCCAGCCACTGCAGCGAGCTCGCGGCGGTCTGGCCGTAGGGCTCCCCGAACAGCAGGTCCAGCACGGCGGCGGGAGCGACGAGGCAGACGACCGCGTAGGGCACGTAGGCCACGCACAGCACGTCCCACGCGCGCCGCAGCGTCGTGCGCACCATCGGGGGCCGCGGGTCGGCGGCCATGAGCGGGAACAGCGCCGCGCGCAGGGCGAACACGACGAAGAAGACCGTCTCCAGCAGGCGGTAGGCGACGGCGTAGGCCCCCACCGCGCTCGCGCCGTCCAGCGCGCCGAGCAGCACCTGGTCCAGCTTGGCGAGCCCGAGGAGCACCACGCCCGACAGGCCGATGACGTGGCTGCCGACGAGCAGCGGCCGCAGGTGGGTCCAGCGCAGGCCGGCGGGGTCCAGGCGCACCCCCACCCGGCGCAGGGCGATCGAGTGCAGCGGGACGCCCAGCACCGTGCCGACGGCGAAGCCCAGCGCCAGGAAGGTCACCTCTCGGCCGGTGACGACGGCGAGGATGGCGCACCCGGCGATGAGGAGGCGCTGCAGGGTCACCGCGAAGGAGACGCCGCCCTGGCGCTGCAGCACCGAGGCGGCGGACCGCGCGGTGGTGCACCAGCTCTCCGCCGCCGTGGCCACCACCGCGGCCACGAGCACCAGCGTGGCGCCCGGGGTGTCCAGCGCGGGGCGCGCGGCGAGGATCGCGATCGCGTAGGCCGGCAGGCCGAGGAACAGCTGCCACGCCTGGGCGGCGGTGTACGCCGCGTCGAGGCTGGCCGGGTCGCGCGACGAGCGCGTGATCATGACCTGGGTGAAGCCCCACTCCACGAGCGAGCCGACGATCATGGCGGCCGCGAGCGCGAAGCTGAACGCGCCGAAGGCGGACTGGTCGAGGACCCGCGCCGCCACGAGCAGCCACGCGAACGTCGCCACCTTGCCCGCCAGCTGGCTCGAGGCCACGGCCATGACGTTGCCGGTCGCCCGCCGGGCCGTCGCGATCCCGGCAGCGCGCGGCGCCGGCGGGCCCGACGGGTCCGGCGGGTCCGGCGGGTCCGGCGGTCCCGGCATCAGGCAGCTCCCACGCGCGAGAGCGTCGCGCGCACCGCCCGGCGCAGCGGGGCCACGTGCCCGCTCGCCCGCCAGAGCCTGCGGTAGCCGGGCAGCATCTTCACGCGCAGGGACGTCACCGTGTCCGGTGGTGAGACGTCGACGCGGGTCGCCGCCCACGGCCCCCGGCCGTCGTACAGCGAGAACCCCACCTCGTAGCCGGCGCGGCGCACCGCGTCGGCGGCGCGAGCGTCCCACCACCCGAAGGGGTAGGCGAACGCCCGCGGCGCCTGACCGGTGATGTCGGCGAGCGCGGCGGCGGCCTCGATCGTCTGGTAGCGCAGCGCGGCGTCGTCGAGCCCCCGGAGGTCGACGTGGTCGAAGGCGTGGGCGCCGATCTCCACGCCGGCCCGGTGCAGGGCCAGCACGTCGTCGGCGCTGGCCACGGGGAGGTCGGGCTGCTGCGTCATCCACGTGGACGTGCTCCCCAGGTGACCCGGGCTGACGAAGAGCACCGGGCGCCGTCCGGCGGCCAGCATGTCGGGCAGCCCGATGTCGACGGCGCTGGCCAGCGCGTCGTCCACCGTGAGGAGCACGCCGCCGGACCGGCCGCGGCGACGCTGCGCCAGCCAGCCGTCGAGGCCCAGCCCGTCGGGGTCCTGCCGGGCGAGCAGCCGCAGCTGCGCGGCGAGAGCGCTGCGGGCGACGACGACCCCGTGCGGGTCCGGGCCCGGCTCCTGCGCGAAGCCGTGCCAGGTGAGCACCGGCGGGCGCGTCCCCCAGCGTTCGACCCTCGGGCCGTCCATCGTCGTCACGTCGTGTCCTCTCGCTCGATCGGGGCGTCTCGCGCCCCGTGGGCCCCGGCGTGATCCGCGGGGCACCCTAGGTGACGACGGACATGTCGGGATACCACGCGCAAACCACCACAGAACGCCTGGCACGGTATGGCCGATGGAGACCTCGTCGCTGCTCTCACCACGGCTGGACGTCGTCGTGGTCTGCCCCACCGCCTCCGTCGGCGGCGCCGAGCGCTGGCTGCTGCGCCTGCTGGACGCCACCGACCGCCTCGACGTCCGCGCCGTGGTCCTCGGCGACGGCGAGGGCCCGCTGCACGAGCAGTGGCGCCGGCGCGGCGTCGCCGTCACCGACGTCCCCGCCGGCCGCGGTCACGCCGCGGTGGCCCGGGCGTCGGTGGCGCTGCGCTCGGTCCTGGACGGCCTCGACGCCGACGTCGTCCTCGCCAACGGGATCCGCGCTGCCGCCGCGGCCGTGCCCAGCGCCGTGGTGGACGGCCGCGCGCTCGTGTGGGCCAAGCACGACCACGCGCTGGACGGGGCGATCAGCGCCGCCGTGGCGCGGGCGTGCGCCGCGGTGGTCGCCCCCTCGGGCGCCGTGGGCCGCGCGGGCACCGGGCGAGAGCCCGTCGTCGTGGCCCCGCCGCTGCCCACCGCGTCGCCGCTGCCCGCCGACGACGCCCGGCGCGAGCTCGAGGCGCTCGCGGCAGCCGCCGGCGGCGTCCTGCCCGGCACGGCGCCCCTCGCGCTGGCGGTCGGGTCGCTGATCCCCCTCAAGGGGCTCGACGACGCGGTGGCCGCGGTGGCCGCCACCACCGGTTGGCACCTGGCCGTCATCGGCGAGGACCACCCCGACGCGCCGGGGCTGCGGGCGCGCCTGGCCGCCCAGGCGCGCGCGGCCGGTGCGGGCGAGCGCGTGCACCTGCTGGGGACGGTGCCGGAAGCGGCCCGGCTCATGGCCGGGGGGCAGGCCCTGCTGCAGCTGACGCGTCCCGCCGGCGCGGGCCCCGGGCGCGAGGGCTACGGCATGGCCGTGCTCGAGGGTGCCGCGGCGGGCACGGCCGTGGTCGCCACCCCGTGCCCCGCCGCCGACGCCCTCCTCGACGCCGGTGCCGGGCCCGGGGTCGCGCTGGTGCCCCCGGGTGACGTGGCGGCGGTCACCCGGGCCCTGGAGGACCTGGCCCCCGGCCCCCACGACCCGCCGCACCGTCGCGCGCAGCACGCGGGCGCGGCGGCCCGCGAGGCCGCGTCGCAGCACCCGGGCGACGCCGCCCTCGCGGACACGCTCGCCTCGGCGCTGGCCGCGTCAGCGGGGCGCGCCGGCGCCGGCGAGCCCGTCCGGGGCGCCCCGGCTGTCTCGGTGGTGGCGCCGCTGTTCGCCGAGGGCCCGCACGTGCGCTCCCTCGTCGAGTCCGTGGTCGAGCAGCTGCGGGCCGGCGACGAGCTCCTGGCCGTCGACGACGCCAGCCCCGACGACACCGCGGAGCAGGTTCTGGCGGCCGCGGCGGCCACGAGCGCCGACGTGAGCCTGGTGCGCCGCGAGCGCAACGGCGGGGTCGGCGCGGCCCGCAACAGCGGCCTGGAGCGTGCCCGCCACGAGCTCGTGGTCTTCGCCGACGCGGGCACCCGGCCGGTGCCCGGCTGGCTGGACGCCATGCGGGCCGCGGGGGCGGCGACCCCGACGCCGGGGCTGCTGACCGGTCGCTACGTCGTCTCGCGCCGCGGCGCGTGGGAGGCCGCGGTGGCGGCCGCCTGCTACCCGGACCCGACGCCGCGCCGCTCCGCCGGGCTGTGGCGCAGGGCGTGGCACGCCGCCTTCGGCCTGCGGGTGGCCGCGGACGCCCCGGCCGGCCGCTCTCTCGCCATCACCCGGACCGCGTGGACGGCCATCGGCCGCTTCGACGACCGCCGCCGCGCCGCCGAGGACGTCGACGCCGCGCACGCCGTGCGGGACGCCGGACGAGGCGTCGTCCTCGTCGGTGACGCGTCGGTCACCTGGGACCAGGCGCCGACGTGGCGGGGGACCGCGGCGATGTACCGGCACTACGGCCGCGGCGACGCCCAGGCCCACCACCACCGCGCCGTCGCTCGCGACCTGCTGCGCGCCGTCGCCTACGTGGCCGGTGCTGCCGCCCTGGTGCCCGGCCGCGCGGCGCGGCTGCGCCGCGGGGCGGCGCTCTGCGGCGCGGCGGCGTACCTCAGCGTCCCCGTGAGCCGGGCCGTGGCAGAGGCGTCCAGCCCCGCGGCGGCGGCCCGCGCCGCGGGGCTCGTCCCGCTCGCGATGGCGGTCAAGGACCTCGCCAAGGCGTCCGGGGCCCTGGAGGTGCTGGTGCGCCGCGACCCCGAGGACCGGGCGAGATGACATCTCCGGCAAGAAGGTCGTCGGAACCGCGTGGTACCCCGCGGTGGCGTCCGTCAGTAGTGGAGCAGTTCCATGGCGTGAGAACGCTGCGGACTGGCTCTCCGCGCGTTGACACCGCGCGAACTGCTGGTCATGATCAGCCGCCGTGTCAGGCGGCTGACGCGGCGGCCGGCACGACCGCACCACCGACCGACAGCTCGACGAGGGGATGACATGCACCGTCCCAGCACCGCGCTCGCGACCCGCCTCGCGGTGGTGGCCGTGGCCGCCCTGGTGTGCGCGGGCCTCGCCTGGCTGGCCGCGCAAGCCGTCACGCCCGTCTACTCCGCGAGCGCCCGGCTGGTCGTCTCCGTCGACGACGAGGGCAGGCCCGTCGCCGAGCAGGCCGAGACCGCGGCGTTGTACGCCGCGACCTTCGCGCAGAGCCTCGGGGGGTCGGTGGTCGGTGAGGAGGTGGCGGCGCGCGGGCCGACCGCGGACACCGTCGAGGAGCTGACCGCCGCGACGACGGTGGAGATGGTCCCCGACACCATCGCGCTCGACGTCACCGCGCGGGCGGGCGACGCCCGCGGCGCGGCGCGCATCGCGGAGACCTGGGCGCAGGTCAGCGTGGAGGAGGGGCCGTCGCTGGTGGGTCTGGACGCCGCGCGGCTGACGCTGGTGCAGCCCGCCACGGTGCCCACGGGGCCGGCGAGCCCGCGCCCGCTCGCCTGGAGCGCCCTCGGTGCCGGGCTCGGCGCCCTCCTCGCCGCGCTCGCCCTGCTGCTGGCCCCCCTGCTGCGCCGGCCCACGGGAGGCGTGCCCGAGGAGGGCGAGCGCTCGGTGGACGTTGCGGAGCGCGAGCGCGCGACAGCCTCGACGGCACCGGCACCGGCACCGGCACCGGCACCGGCACCGGCAGTGGCTGCTGCCGCACCGGGGACCGCGGTCCGGTCCGGTCCGCTGAGCGCTGACCGAGCGGGGGTCCCCGGGCGACGTGAGCCCGTCGCTGCTGATCCCGAGGCCGCTGATCCCGTGGCCGCTGATCCCGTGGCTGCTGATCCCGTGGTTGCTGATCCCGTCGCTGCCGGGTCGACGGCTGCTGGGCCGACCCCGGTGACCGACGCGGAGCAGCGTGGAGGCCGGTGGTCCGCCCTGGTCGCGGCGAACGCCCCGTGGACGCTCGGCGGGGCGCTCCTCCTCGGCACCACCTCCGCCGTCGCGGCCGGGGTGACGACGATCGTGGCGGCGCCCTGGTGGGTGCGCGTGCTCGTGGGGTTCGCCGTCGGCGCCGCCGTGGGCGCTGCCCTGGTCCTGGCGGCGCTGTGGGTGCTCGACCGGGCTCGCCGGCTCGTCGTGGTGCCGCAGGACGCGGTGGAGGCCAGCGGCGCCGGCAGCGTCGTCCGGGTCGGGGAGCCGCGCCGCTCCTCGCTGCGCCGCGCCGACCCGCGGTTCCGCGACCTCGAGCCCTACCGCGTCCTCGACGAGGTGCTCGCCACGCGGTTCGGCCACGCCGTGGTCACCGTGGTCGGCGGGTCGAGCGACACCGGTGCAGCGCTGCGCAGCATCGACGTCGCCGTGGCCTCCGCCGCGGGAGGTGCCCGGACGGTGCTGGTCGGCGCTGGCGGTCCCACGCGTCGTCCGTCCGCGCGGGAGGTGCTCGAGCGCCTCCCCGAGGCGGGTCACGCGGTCGACGAGGTCTCGAGGACCGACCGGCCACGCCTGGCGGTCCTGCCGCTGCGCTGGCCGCGCGAGGACGACGCCGTCGGTCGCGACCTCATGGGCTCGCGCCGCCTGCCCCTGCTCCTCGACCGTCTCACCGAGAGCTCCGACCGCGTGGTGCTGGCCAGCCCGCCGCTGGCCGACGCCGAGACCAGCCTGCGCGTGGCGCAGGTCGCGGACGTCTCCGTCCTCGTGGTGCTCGCCGGGTCCACCAGCCACCGGGCGGTCCGTGAGGCGGCTGCGCAGCTGCAGCGCGCCGGGAGCCCGGTCGTCGCCGTCATCCTCGTCCAGCGGGGAGCCCGGTCACCCGACCCGGTGTCGTGGATCCCCCCCGGGCTCGAGGCACGCCCGGAGCCGCACCCGGACCGACCACGGGACCCGTTGAGCGCTCCTGCCCCGAGAGCGGACGACTCCGGCGCCGCGGACTCCCTCGCCGCGGCCCTGAGAGCGACGAGCGCCGGCGCCGGCCGGGCCACCACCGCCGCGCCGGTGAGCTCGGGCGCCGCTCTGGCCACCTATCTGCCCTCCGGCACCAGGCCGGCGGACCAGCCCCTGCGAGAGGACCACCATGACGACCGGTGACGACAGCGGGTCCCGCTCGGACCAGATCGACGTGGACTCGCTCTTCGAGGCCCAGGAGAAGGAGCGGCGACGGCGCCGCGGCTGGATCGCGGCCGCCCTCGTGGGCGTCGTGGCCGCCGGAGCGGTCACCGGCGGCGTCGTCACCGGTGCGTTCACCGGGGACGACGCGGACACGGACGCCGCCGACGCGCCCGATGCTCTCGGCGCGAGCGAGAGCGCCAGCGAGGAGGAGCCGGTCGCCGAGCCGAGCGAGAGCGCGCAGACGCCCACGTCGCCCGCCCCGTCGGAGGACAGCGCTTCGGGTACGACCTCGTCAGCGTCGCCGAGCGAGAGCGCCGAGGACGCCGAGGCCTCCCCCGCAGCGACGGACGACGCCGACGCCGACGCCGACGCGTCCGCTGCCGTGCCGGACGGCGGAGCGTCGTCTCGCTCGGCGGGGTCGAGCGAGGGTGAGGCGAGCGAGGGTGAGGCGAGCGAGGGTGAGCCGAGCGCGACCTCCGGCTCCGCCCCCTCGGCCGGCGACGCCGAGGACACCGATGACACCTCGCCGGCGCCGCAGCAGGACGAGGAGGAGGACGGCCCCGCCCCGACCAGCTATGCGATCTCCTCCGGGGACAGCCTGTGGTCGATCACCGAGGACGCGCTGCCGGGCGACCCGTCCGACCAGGCGGTCGTCGACACCTGGCCGACCATCTACGAGGCGAACCGGGACGTCATCGGTGACGACCCGAACATGATCCGCACGGGCGAGCAGCTGAGCATCCCCGACCTGTCGGACGGCCGCAGCGCGGCCGCACCCCCCGCGACGGCGAGCCGCGTGGTCGTCGAGCCGGGGGAGAGCCTGTGGTCGATCACGAACGACGCGCTGGGAGGTGATGCCTCGTCCGACGAGGTGCTCGCCGCGTGGCCCACGCTCTACGAGGCCAACCGTCAGGTGATCGGCGACGACCCGGACCTCATCCGAGCCGGCCAGGAGCTGGTGGTGCCGCCGCTGCGCTGACGGCCGCGGTGGACGAGCCGGGCACGCCGGGGCGGACGCCTCCCCGAGCGGCGTCTCACCGTTCGGGGGGCGGAGAGCCGGGCGCCCGGAGCGCGCGCTCCAGCTCGCGGGTGAGGGCTGCCGCGAGGACCGACTCCTCGAGCCCGCCGACCGGCGACCGGCGCAGCAGCCCCAGCAGCACCCCGGCCGCGGCGGCGACGTCGTCGTCGCGGCCGCGGTCCGTGGCGGCCGTGCCCGTGGCGACCGTGCCCGTGGCGACCGGGACGGGGAGCAGGGTAAGGTCGACGTCGCCACCGATCCTCCCGTCGCGGGTCAGGAGCACGCTCTGGCCCGTGAGCGCCCCGTGGACCAGTCCGGCGCGGTGGAGCGCGGCCACCGCGCCGAGCAGCTGGGCGCTGAGCCGGTGCACCGCTCTGACGGTGACCACCGGGGGGTCCGGCTGCCCGAGGACCGGTCGGCCGTGCAGCGGCTCGCAGACCACCAGCACCCTCTCGTCCACCGGTTCGACCGCCCGCACCTCGGCCAGGTGCTCGTGGCGCACCTGCGTCCAGGCCCGCAGGCGCTCCAGCGTCTCGTGGGTCGTCGGCGCGGCGGCGGCCTGCAGGACGCTCACGCGGGCTCCCGACAGGGTGTCGCGGGCGGGCGCGACCGCCGGGTCGCCGCCGCGGGGGCCCGCGGGCCACGGCTCGTACCGGCCCTCCTCGTCGAGGGGGGTGACCAGGCGGTCCCGTCTGGGTGCGTCGTCTCGCACGGTGGTCACCTGCTCGGGGCTGGACGGGGCTGGACGGGGCTGGACGGGGCTGGACGGGGGCGTCAGCGGGCACAGCGTGGCTCCCGCGGGTCTCAGTGTGCCGACCGATCGTGACGCCCAGCGACCTGCCGGTGGGGTGTCGAGCCGGCAGCTCCTCGGGCCGGGCCTCTCGGCGGGGTGCTCCCCGCCGGGGCGAGCGGGCTGTCGGGCGGCGATGGCCGGTATGCTCTGCCTCGTCCTGTTTGGCCTGATCGGGCGATGTGCGAGGTCAGGCGTGATGTCCGATCGCCGGTACGGGACCCTCGTCCGGCTCCGCTCTGCCGCTGGGGGCCGTGGTGACCATCGTGGACGACTCGACGCTCATCGTCCGGTCGCGCACCGGTGACACCGGCGCTTACGCCCAGCTCTACGAGCGGCACGTCGGGGTCGCGCTCGGAGTCGCCCGGCAGATCGCCGACCGTGACGCCGAGGACGTGGTCGCCGACGCGTTCACCCGGACCTTCACCGTGCTCCGCGAGGGCGGCGGGCCGGACGTGGCCTTCCGGCCCTACCTGTTGCGCGCGGTGCGCAACGCGGCCGTCGACCGCTACCGCCGTGAGCGCCGCGTCACGCCGGTGGAGTCCCTGGACGAGGCCGACGCCCCGCTGCACCAGGAGCACGACATCGGGGACCCCGTGGTCGGGGAGCTCGAGCAGCGCCTGGCCAGCCGCGCGTACCGCAGCCTGCCCGAGCGCTGGCAGCTCGTGCTGTGGCACACCGAGATCCAGGGCGAGGCGCCCGCCCAGGTCGCCCCGCTGCTGGGCATCAGCGCACGGGCGGTCGCGCAGCTCGCGGTGCGGGCGCGTGAGGGGTTGCGCACGGCGTGGCTGCGCGAGCACGCCTCGCAGGTGCCGGCCGGTCACGAACGGGTCGTCGAGCTGCTGGCGCCGGCGGTGAGGTCCTCGCTGGGACGCCGGGACCGCCGGGCGCTCGACGAGCACCTGGCGGCGTGCCCCGACTGCCGGCGCGTGCGGGACGAGCTGGTCGAGGTCAACGCCACGCTCGGCGCCGACCTGCTGCCCGCGGCCCTGCTCGGGCTGACCGCGGCCCAGCTCGGCTGGGGCTCGTCCGCGGGGGGCCCGCTGGCGACCATCGGTGCTGGTGCTGGTGCTGGTGCTGGTGCTGGTGCTGGTGCTGGCGGAGCGGCAGCGCAGGGCGGGTCGTCGACGAGCGCGGCGGGCGGTGGCTCGGCGGCTGCGGGGTCCGCAGGCGGAGCGGCAGTCACCACGGGTGGTGGGTCGTCCGCCGCCGCGGGCGCGAGCCAGGGCCTCTTCGCCTCGGCGTCGGGCATCGCCGCGCACCCGGTGGCTGCCGGCGTCGTCGCCGCGGCCGTGCTGGCGGCCGGGACGGGCGGGTACCTCTTCTGGGACGCCAACCGC
>JARIBR010000263.1 GCA_029258695.1 Quadrisphaera sp. | reverse complement strand
GAAGATGGAGACGAGCACCTGCACCTTGCGGGCCGCGACGTCGATCTCGGCGATGGTCGCGGGCATCGTCTCGAAGGGGCCCTCCTTGACGATGACGGACTGCCCCACCTCGAGGTCCACCGTGGTGATCACCGGGGCCTTCTTGGAGGGGGCCTCCTTCGGCGCGATGGTGGAGCTGAGCATCGAGAAGACCTCGTCGTGGCTCAGCGGCACCGGCTGGTGGGTGTTCCCGACGAACCCGGTGACGCCCGGCGTGTGGCGCACCGCGCCCCACGACTCGTTGGTGAGGTCCATCCGCACCAGGACGTAGCCGGGGATGCGCACGCGGCGGACCATCTTCGGCTGCCCGTTCTTGATCTCGCGGACGTCCTCCATGGGGACCTCCACCTGGAAGATGTAGTCCTCCATGTTGAGGCTGCCCACGCGGGACTCGAGGTTCCCCTTGACGCGGTTCTCGTACCCGGCGTAGGAGTGCACGACGTACCAGTCGCCGACGGCGGAGCGGAGCTGGGCCCTGAACTCCTCGACGGGGTCGACGTCCTCGTCCTCGTCCTCCGCGGGCTCCGCGGGCTCCCCCGCTGCCGCCGGGGTGACCCCGTCGTCGAGCGCCCCGAGGTCAGCGCCGTCGACCACGCCGCCGTCGTCGGCCGCACCGCCGTCCGCGCCACGCTGGCCCGTGGCGTCGTCGGTCGCCGTCGTCGTGGGGTCGTCGGTCGAGGAGGCGTCCTCGAGCGGCTCGGCGACGTCGGTGGCCTCGGAGGGCTGATCTGACACGGTGGGACCTGCTTCCTGTGGGATGTCGGGCGGGGCGGTGGCGGGCTCGCTCAACCGCCGAAGGCCCAGAGCACGAGGCGGCCGAACCCGTAGTCGAGGAGCGAGACGTACGCCATGATCACCAGCACGAAGACGAGCACCACCACCGTGTAGGTGAGCACCTGCTGGCGGCTGGGGTAGACCACCTTGCGCATCTCGGCCACCACCTGGCGGAGGAAGACGAGCAGCCGGGCGAACGGACCGCTGGGCGCCGCGGGGTCCCCGGGCTCCCGCGGCGCATGGGTGACCTGGCTCATGGACCCCTCACTCCTCCAGCGATCGGTGCACGGCGTCGAGGCCCGACGCCGCGGGCCCCCTCCGCCGCAGGTCGCGGCCGGAGGCTGTGGCCTGCGACAGCAGGGCAGGCGGGACTCGAACCCGCAACCGCCGGTTTTGGAGACCGGTGCGCTACCAGTTGCGCCACTACCCTCAGCACCGGTGGACGGCCCCGGTGGGGGCCACGGCGTCCGACGGACGAACGCTCGCACGCTGCCCCGAGGGCAGCGCCGATCCACCGGTGGACCAGTGTACGCGAGATCCCGGGCCCCGCCGTCGCCCGTCGTCGCCCGCCGTCGACACCGGCGTCCGGACGTGTCGTCCACGGGGTCCGTGGGTGGGAGGATCGTCCCCGTGACCGACCTCACCCCGCGATCGACGCCGGCGCCCCCCGGCGGCGCCACCCCTCCCGCCGCGCCCGCCACGGCGCGCGTCTCGCGCCGGGTGGCCTCCATCTCCGAGTCGGCGACCCTCGCGGTCGACGCGAGGGCCAAGGCCCTGAAGGCCGCAGGCGCGCCGGTCATCGGCTTCGGCGCCGGTGAACCCGACTTCCCGACCCCGGACGCCGTGGTCGAGGCCGCGGTGCGGGCGTGCCGGGATCCCGCCAACCACCGGTACACGCCCGCCGCGGGCCTGCCGGAGCTGCGGGCAGCCATCGCGGAGAAGACCTTGCGGGACTCCGGCTACGAGGTCTCCCCCCAGCAGGTGCTCGTGACCAACGGGGGAAAGCAAGCCGTCTACACCGCGTTCGCCACGCTGCTCGACCCCGGGGACGAGGTGATCCTGCCCGCGCCCTACTGGACCACCTACCCCGAGGCGGTCGCGCTGGCCGGAGGGCGCTCGGTCGAGGTCTTCGCCGACGAGACGCAGGGCTACGTGCCGAGCGTCGAGCAGCTCGAGGCGGCCCGCACCCCGGCCACCAAGGCCCTGCTGGTGTGCTCCCCGTCCAACCCCACCGGGGCCGTGTGGACGCCCGAGCAGGTCCGTGCCGTCGGTGCGTGGGCGGCCGAGCACGGTCTGTGGGTGCTCACCGACGAGATCTACGAGCACCTGCTCTACGACGGCGCGCAGCGCGTCTCGGTCCCCGTCGAGGTCCCCGAGCTCGGCGACCGCACGATCGTCCTCAACGGGGTCGCCAAGACCTACGCCATGACGGGGTGGCGGGTCGGCTGGATGATCGGTCCGCGAGACGTCGTCGCCGCGGCCACCAACCTGCAGTCGCACCTCACCTCGAACGTCGCCAACGTCAGCCAGCGCGCAGCCCTGGCCGCGGTCTCCGGCTCGCTCGACGCGGCGGCGACGATGCGCGAGGCCTTCGACCGTCGCCGCCGTGCCATCGTCCCCGCGCTCGACGCCATCGACGGCGTCGAGTGCCCCGCGCCGCGGGGTGCGTTCTACGCCTACCCGAGCGTCCACGGGCTCATCGGCACCACGATCCGGGGCCGGACGATCTCCTCCTCCGCCGACCTCGCGTCGGTGCTGCTGGACGAGGCGGAGGTGGCGGTCGTGCCCGGCGAGGCCTTCGGGCCGTCGGGCTACCTCCGCCTGTCCTACGCGCTGGGCGACGACGCGCTGGCCGAGGGGGTCGGGCGGATCGCCGCGCTGCTCGGCGAGGCCGCGTAGGCGGTACCCCTCGCTGGGCGCGAACCCCTACAGCGCGCAGCCCACGAGGTTCGGCTCCGGCTCGAGGCTGATGCCGAAGGCCTCCTCCACCCCGTCCCGGACCTGGCGTGCGAGCGCGAGCACGTCCTGCGCGCTGGCACCGCCCCGGTTGGTCAGCGCCAGGGAGTGCTTCGTCGAGACCGCGGCAGGGCCGGGCATCCCGTGCCCGCGCGCGAAGCCTGCGTGCTCCACGAGCCAGGCGGCGGAGGTCTTCACACGGCCACCACCGGCGTCGTAGCGGGGCGCGCCCTCGGGCAGCGCCTGCGCGCTCGTCGCGTCGAGCACCGGGTTGGTGAAGAAGGACCCGGCGCTCGCGGTGTCGCGGTCGCCGGGGTCGAGCACCATGCCCTTCCCGGCGCGCAGGGCGAGGACCTCCTCGCGCACGGCACCCAGCGGTGCGCGCTCCCCCGGCGCCACCCCGAGACGCCGCGCGAGCTCCGGGTAGCGCACGGGCGCGGACCACGGAGACGCTCGCAGCTGGAAGGTCACGTCGAGGACGACGAAGCGCCCCGGCTGCTCGCCGGACGGCGGTGCCTTGAAGCGCGACGTGCGGTAGCCGAAGGCGCAGTCGGCCGCGAACAGCGTGCGCACGCGCCCGTCCCGGCGGTCCCACGTGCGGACGGAGGCGAGGGTGTCGGCCACCTCCTGGCCGTAGGCACCGACGTTCTGGACCGGGGTGGCCCCGGTGGACCCGGGGATGCCGGAGAGCGCCTCCATGCCGGAGAGCTCCTCGTCACAGGTCAGCGCGACGAGCTCGTCCCAGTCGTGGCCGGCGGCGGCCGTCACCATGGTCCCGCCGCACGCGTCGTGCGCGGGGACGTCCACGCCGCGGGTCCGGACCACCACGGCGGTCACCGGCTGCGGCCCGTCGGCGACGAGCAGGTTCGACCCACCACCGACGAGCAGCAACCGCTCCCCCGCGGCGTCCACGTCCCGCACCGCCTCGACCAGCTCTGCCTCCGTGGTGGCCACGAGCATCCGCTGGGGCGACCCCCCGACCTCCAGCGTGGTGAGGTCGGCGAACGGCGTGTCGCGATGCACCGGGGACGTGGTCACGGCGACCAGGCTAGGCGTCGAGCACGGCCCGCGCTCAGGGTCGGGGGTCCTCCTCGGGGCCGTCCTCCTGCGCCGGCGCGCTCAGCAGCAGCACGGTCCCGCCGTAGCCCGGGAGGCTGACCGACACGGTGTGCAGCGCGTCCACGGTCCCGACCTCCTGCTGGCTGAAGGCGTCCGTGACCACGGAACCGGGCACCAGGTGGTCCGAGAGGACCGTCGCGTCGAGGTCGTCAGCGGAGAAGTTGAGCACCGTCACCTGCTGGGTCCCGCTGAGCAGGCGGTTGACCATCACGAGCAGCCCCCGGTGCGAGACCGCCGGCACGTCGAGCAGGGCGCCGGTGGCGATGCCGTGCTCCTCGCGCACCGCGAGGATCCGGCTCAGCCGCGAGGAGAACGAGCGCTCGTCGGCGAGCTGGTCCGGAAGGCTCCCGTAGAGGGAGACCGCCCGGGGCATCCCGGCGGAGGACGAGGACGCGTTCGGGTTGGCGCCCAGCAGGTCGTGGGCGCCGCGGTGGATCCACCGGGTGTCCCCCGAGCGCACGAGCGAGCGCACCTGGTCACGGTCGAGGGTGAGCGCCCCGGTGAGGTCCCAGCCGCTGAGGGCGAACACCCCCGGCTGGAGCGCGTTGTACATCGCGAGCAGGAGGTGGACGCGGGTCACCTGCTCCACCTGCTCGTCGGAGAGGTCGGTGAGGTCGGTGAGGTCGAGGACACCGGCGATGAAGGAGGCCGTGGTGCAGGCGATGCCGTTGGTGGTGAACAGCAGGTTGTACGGGTGGTCCTCACCGGCCACGCCACGACGCAGTGTCTCGCGCACCGTCTCCGCCAGCTCGGCCCCGAGCATCGTCACCCCCCCGAGCTCGAACTCCTCCTGCGCGTGACGGGTGGCGAAGTGCACCAGCTCGTACGTCAGCTCGTCGTGGTTCTGCATCGCGTGGACGAGGGATGCCTGCTCGACGCCGGCCTCCATCGCCAGGCGCAGCGTCAGGCGGAGGAACTCGGTGTCGCCGGTCACGAGCGCGTGGTGGTAGGCCGGGCGCGTCACAAAGTCGTAGGACAGGTCGGCTCCGGCCTCCGACGTCTCCTTGATGTCGTCGATGGTGAGGTTGAGCTCCTGGAACGTGAAGCCCCCGACCTTGCGCACCATGGAGCCGATCATCTGGTTGGCGGCCTGGGACAGCGGGTGCCCCTCCGACCACGCGGGCTGCTCCACGGTCTTCTCCACGCCGAGGAAGCCGTTCGCGTCCAGGCGCAGGCCACCGGTCCCCAGGTCCAGCAGGGAGTGCAGCGCGTCCCCGATGACCAGCCGCATCCCCGAGAACGTCGGGTCGAGCCAGTTGATCGAGGGCTGGCCGGCCTTGAAGTAGTGGAGGTAGACCCAGCGCCGCGTGCGGCCCTTCGTGTCCAGCACCGGACCGGTCGCCGACCAGTTGGTCTCCTTGACCCCGGGCTCGTAGAAGATCACCCGCTGCATCTGGCCGATGATGTGGCCCTCGTCCTGCAGCGCCTTCTCGGTGGCCTCGTCGATGTTGACGGAGTCCTCGCCGTCCGGGACGTCGGGCAGCAGGTGCCAGGCCGACTCCGGGATGTCGATCATGTGGTAGATGCCCGGGTAGTCCAGGTAGTTCATCTCGGCCAGGCGGAAGTCCGCGCCCTTGCCGGTGTGCCCGGGCACGATGTCGTCGATGACCGTGCCGCCGTGCTCCGCGGCGGTCTCGCACATCGCCCGGAACTCGTCCTCGGTGCCGAAGATCGGGTCGATCGCCATCGAGATGCGGTCGAAGTGGCCGTCGACGCTGGGGGTGAGGTCCCACTTCGTGAGCCCACCGGCGCCCTTGACGGGGCCGGTGTGCACGGCACGCACCCCGATGCTCGCGAACGCGTCCCAGAGCTCGGTGGACCCGAGCGTCGCGAGGAAGGACGTGCCCGGAGCGGTGATCGTCGACAGCGGGTAGGCGGTGAACCACACGGAGGCGCGCTCGACGGCGGCACGCGGGTCCGGCGAGGCGTAGGCGTGCTGCCACATGCTCGACTGCCCCGAGAGCTGGCGGGAGAGGGAGTCGGCGTCCCCCAGCATCGACTGGTTGCGCAGCCACTCCACGTAGGCCTTGTTGCGACCGTCCGCCTCGAACGGTGGGCGCTGGTCGAGGAAGATGCCGCTGCGACGCGCGCGCGGACGCAGCGAGCGGGGCCGCGCTGGGTAGAACTGGGCGTCGTAGTTGACCTCGGCGGCGGGGACGGCCTCGTCCTCGCTCGCCCCGTCCGCAGGGGCGCCGTCAGCGCCGGCGTCAGGGTGGGGTGGGGGCGCAGCTGCGTCGATGTCGGCCATGGCGTGCCTGGTGGGTCCTCTCGGCTCGGGGAGGGCGGTGCCCGACGTCGGACGATCGGTGCCCGGCGTCAGTCTGTCACCGGGGCCGCTGGGCCGGGGGCGCCTCCCCGCAGGTCCGGCAGACGCTGGTGGGGAGCTCAGGTGAGGGAGACGGTGGCCCGGGCCCGGCCGAGGACGGCGGACCCGCCGCTGCGCACGAGCAGGTCGAGCACGGCGGTGCCGGCGCCGACGTCCAGCGACCGGACGCTGGCCGACAGCTCGACGTCGACGCCGGACTCGGCGTCGACGGGCACGAGACCGGTGAAGCGCACGCCCAGCTCGAGGACCGCTGCGGGATCCCCGGCCCAGTCCGAGACCATCGAGGCGGCCAGCGCCATCGTCAGCATGCCGTGGGCCACCACGCCGGGCAGGCCCGCGGCGCGGGCCGCGGCGTCGGACCAGTGGATGGGGTTGCGGTCGCCCGAGGCACCGGCGTAGTGCACGAGGTCGGCACGGGTCACGTGGACGGTGCGCGCGGCGACCTGGTCGCCGACGGTCAGGTCGCCGGCGCGAGGGCGCGCGGCCGCCGCACCGCCGGGCTCCTGCCCGAGCGGCACCGGGGGGGTCACGCCGGCTCCGGGGCGCGCACGACGAGCAGGGACGTCGCGGTCGCGACGAGAGCTCCGTCGTCACCGACGATCGTGGAGCGGAGCGTGACCAGCTCGTTGCCGGCCATCGCCCGGGCCGACTCGAGGACGACGGTGGTGCTCAGCACGTCTCCGGCCAGGATCGGACGTTCGTGGGCGATCCGCTGCTCCCCGTGGACGACGCGCGAGAAGTTCACGCCGGACGAGGGGTCGAGCACGAAGTCGGCCTCGGCGCGCTGGGCGACGACCGCTGCGAACGTCGGCGAGGCCACGACGTCAGCGTGGCCCAACGCCCGGGCCGCGGCGCGGTCGACGTGGGCGGGGTGCACCGGCGTCCCCACGGCGGTGGCTTCGGCGAAGTCCCGCAGCACCTCTCGGCCGACCTCGTACTGGCTCGGCCCGGCGACGACGGTGCCCACGCGCTCAGCGTCGACGGGCACGGCGGAGCCTCAGCGGGTCTCGCGGTGCAGCGTGTGGTGGCGCTCGCGGGGGCAGAACTTCTTCATCTCGAGCCGGTCGGGGTTGTTGCGCCGGTTCTTGCGCGTGATGTAGTTCCGCTCCTTGCACTCCGTGCACGCCAGAGTGATCTTGGGGCGGACGTCGGCGGTCCTGCTGGCCACGGGGTGCTCTCTCTCGGATCGGCGTTCTCGTCCTGGCGGCGCCGGACGGGTGCGGGTCGCTCGTGCTGGTGTAGCGGGAGCGGGACTTGAACCCGCGACACAACGATTATGAGCCGTTTGCTCTACCACCTGAGCTATCCCGCCGGGACGAGCGCGCTCGCACCGGCTCGGACGACCCAGCCAGGCGGGAGCACCCGCACCTGAGCCCCGATAGGGAATCGAACCCTAGACCTTCTCCTTACCATGGAGACGCTCTACCGACTGAGCTATCGGGGCGGCGCGAGCAGCCTACACGCCCGCTCGCCGGGGCGGCGAGGCGGGCGGGTGGACCGCACGAGCGTGGCAGGTGCAGGATTCGAACCTGCGAAGGCATCAGCCGGCTGATTTACAGTCAGCTCCCATTGGCCGCTCGGGCAACCTGCCTCGGCTGAG